>NZ_KV826338.1:18858-90027 GCF_001835895.1 Staphylococcus sp. HMSC034C12
TTTCTATATTATTTCAATAGAAATTGTCTTTTTTTACTTATCTTGGAACTTTATATCCAAGACTCTTTTTTAAATGCGTATTAACTTACCCATTTTTTAGTATAGTTTTCTATATACTGATTAGCGAATTTCTTGAATTCTTGCAGCTTTACCACGTAAACTACGTAAGTAGTATAATTTAGCACGACGTACTTTACCGCGACGTTTAACTTCGATTTTTTCGATTTTTGGAGTGTGTAATGGGAATGTACGTTCCACACCTACACCTGAAGAAATTTTACGAACTGTGAAAGTTTCAGAAATTCCTCCACCGCGGCGTTTAATTACAACACCTTCGAAAACTTGGATACGTTCACGTGAACCTTCGACGATACGTACGTGTACACGTAAAGTGTCACCAGTACGGAAAGTTGGTAAGTCTGTGCGTAATTGTGATTTTGTAACTGCTTCGATTAACTTATGATTACTCATTTTTATACTCTCCTTCAACCTATGTTCTTGCCTAGACATTCATATAGCAGCGGATCATAGTGATTTTTAGTGTCTTTTCACACTTGATATATATTAGCATACTCCTAGTTGTTTTTCAATTGGTTTTTATAGCTTTCTAAAAATTCTTTATCCTTGTCACTTAATTGATACTTTTCTAGTAAGTCCGGACGTTTATGCAAAGTACGTATTAATTTTTGTTCATGTCGCCATTTTTCTATATTTGCATGATTTCCAGATAATAATACGTCAGGTACAGTCATACCTTTATATTCTCTTGGACGTGTATATTGTGGGAATTCAAGTAAACCATCGGAGAAAGAATCATCTTGATGGGATTGTTCATTACCAAGTACTCCAGGAATTAATCTAACGATAGCATCAGTCATAGTCATAGCTGGTAATTCTCCACCAGTCAATACATAATCCCCCATTGAAATTTCATCGGTTACTAAATTTTCTCTAATTCTTTCGTCATATCCTTCGTAGTGTCCACAAATAAATACAATATGTTCCGCTTCACTCAATTCTTCAGCAATTGCTTGAGAGAATGGTCGTCCTTGAGGACACATGAGAATGACACGCGTTTTATCAGTACGTTTTAAATCTTTCATTGCATTAAACACTGGTTCTGGTTTTAAAACCATTCCTTGACCGCCACCATACGGATAATCATCCACTTGATTATGTTTATTTTCAGCGTAATCTCTAAAGTTTACAGTATTAACTTCAATAATATTTTTATCTTGCGCACGCTTCAAAATCGAATGATTTAGAACGCCGTCGAACATTTCTGGAAATAATGTTAGGTAATCTATTTTCATTATTCTAATAATCCTTCCATTGGCGTAATACGAATTGTTTTATGTTCAACATCTACTTCTTTAACGACATCTGCTATATATGGAATAAGGTATTCTTTGTCACCTTTAACAACCCATACATCATTGGCACCTGTTTCAAAAATATTAATGACTCTTCCAATTGGTGTATCATTATTAAAAACCGTACACCCAATAATATCAGAATAGTAAAATTCATTTTCATTCAATTCAATATCCTCATGATCACGTTCTTGGAATAAGTAGTCGCCTTTATATTGTTCGACGTCATTAATATTATTAATACCTTCAAATTTAAGCATGTGAAATCCTTTATGTATACGATATGATGTAATAGTCATTTCTATTTCATTATGGTGGTGATTCACGATAAGGACTTCTCCAGGTTGAAAACGTGTATCAGTAAAATCAGAATTAGATTTTACTTTTACTTCTCCTTTAATCCCATGTGTATTTACAATTTGTCCTACTTCTACTTGCATCCTTATCCTCCTTACATAGTCGTTTATTTATACATATTAACATGTTTCTTATAAAGTGAGAATATAATAAAAGCCTGTGACATACCTTATGCCACAGACCTGTTATTATATGATATTGATATTATTATCAATTATTTTGAACGTTTTTGTTCATCAAATGTTTTTAAAATACCTTGTTTTGATAAGATATTGTGAACAGTATCAGTTGGTTTTGCACCGTCTTTTAACCATTTTAAAGCTAATTCTTCATCGATTTTAACTTCTGGTGCATTTACACTTGCTGGATTGTAAGTACCGATTTGTTCGATGATACGACCATCACGTGGTGAACGCGCATCAGCTACAACGATACGATAGAATGGATTTCTTTTTGAACCTAAACGAGTTAAGCGAATTTTAACTGCCATTTATAAAACTCTCCTTTAAATCTTTTAATTTTTATTTTCTACAAGAAATAATAATAACAGGAACCTCCAACTTTGTAAAGACTTTTTTCTTTACCAAATCTAGATTTATGAAATAAATTGTAGATTTGATTATGTACTAGCTTTAACTAGAGCTTACCTTTATTCATTTTAGTTATGTATGTGCCAATGTACATGCGTTCCTTTACTTATTTATGAAAAAGCGGAATAACACTTAGGATGTTATTCCGCTTTCATTACTTTTTAGAATGGTAAATTCATGCCTTTTAACATATTTTCCATTTGGCTACGTTTACCTTTTTTACCTTTACGACCATTACCCGTAAATTGTTTCATCATTTTTTTCATATCATTAAATTGTTTCATTAAACGATTCACTTCCTGCAATGAACGGCCTGAGCCTTTTGCTATACGTTTCTTTCTTGAAACATTTAAAATTGCTGGATCTTGTCTTTCATTAGGTGTCATTGATTGAATAATAGCTTTAATATGGTCAATTTGTTTATCGCTCATATTTAGCTTATCTAAACCTTTCATTTTATTCATACCTGGAATCATTTTCATAATATCATCCAGTGGTCCTAAATTCTTCACTTGATCCAATTGTTCTAAGAAGTCATCTAATGTAAATGAGGACTCACGCATTTTCTTTTCTAAATCTTTAGCTTTTTCTTGGTCCACATCTTGTTGCGCTTTTTCGATAAGACTTAATACGTCACCCATACCTAGTATACGAGATGCCATACGCTCTGGATGGAATAATTCTAAACCATCCATTTTTTCACTCATACCAACAAATTTAATTGGTTTATGTGTTACTGCACGAATAGAAAGTGCCGCACCACCACGAGTATCTCCGTCTAATTTAGTTAAAGTCACACCAGTGACATCCAATTGCTCATCAAATGATTGCGCAACGTTCACAGCATCTTGTCCTGTCATCGCATCTACAACAAGCATAATTTCATCTGGTTTTGAGATTTCTTTAACATCAATTAATTCATTCATTAATGTTTCATCAATGTGTAAACGTCCCGCAGTATCGATAATTACAAAGTCCAAATGTTCTTCTTTAGCATATCTTAATGCGTTATCTACAATTTGTTGTGGTTTAACTTGATCACCTTCACTATAAACAGGTACATCAAGTTGTTTACCTACTGTTTGTAATTGATTAATCGCAGCTGGACGATATATGTCGGCTGCTACTAACATTGGCTTTTTATTATATTTTTTACGCATTAACAATGCCAATTTACCAGCGGTAGTTGTTTTACCTGCCCCTTGTAAACCAACCATCATTACAACTGTGGGTGGCTTATTAGCCATTTTAATAGATGTATTTTCTCCACCCATTAATTGTGTTAATTCATCTTGTACTATTTTTATAACTTGTTGTCCAGGTGTTAAAGACTGCATAACGTCTGATCCCAAAGCACGTTCGGAAACTGTTTTAACGAAGTCTTTGACTACCTTGAAGTTAACATCGGCTTCTAACAATGCTAATCTAACTTCACGCATCATTGTTTTAATATCCGCTTCTGTTACTTTACCTTTACCGCGAATTTTTTGCATCGTGGCTTGTAAACGATCGGATAATCCTTCAAATGCCATATTAACAACCTCCTTATAAATTATTCTAGTTCTTCTAATTTTTGGATTAAATGTTCCAGTTTTTTAGTATCATGAATAGATTGTTTCATTTCGTTATAAATCATTTGACGTTGTTCAAATTTCTCATATAACTTTAATTTAGTTTCATAGTCTTCTACTAAATCGCCAGTTCTTCTTATATTATCATAAACCGCTTGTCTACTCACTTTAAACGTTTCAGCAATTTCACTTAATGAGTAATCATTTAGATAAAATAACTCAAGATAATTCTTTTGTTTTTCAGTAAGCAAAGAATGGTAAAAATCAAATAGATAATTCATTCTTAACGTTTTAACTAAATCATTTTTCCCCATTTTGGTGTTCCTCATTATTATCTGTTAAGCTTTGCATTTCATCAGGGATATTATCATTTTGCTCAATCATATCAGCAAACAATCCATATACATAACTTTCAGGATTAAATGGTTGTAAATCATCTAGTTTTTCACCTAAACCAACGTATTTTACTGGAATATGCAATTCGTTTCGAATCGCAAGTACAATACCACCTTTTGCTGTGCCATCTAATTTAGTGAGCACAATCCCTGAAACGTTGGTTACTTCTTTGAATGAACGTGCTTGTGATAGTGCATTTTGACCAGTGGTTGCGTCTAAACATAATAATGCTTCATGGGGTGCATCTGGAACAGCACGACTAATGACTCGTTTCATTTTGTCCAATTCTTGCATTAAGTTTGATTTATTTTGTAAACGACCTGCTGTATCGCAAATTAATATATCTACATCTTTATTCTTAGCCGCATTGATTGCATCATAAACCACTGCTGCAGGATCAGAACCTTCGCTTTGTCTGATTACCTCTACGCCTACACGATCGCCCCAAACTTGTAATTGTTCAATTGCACCTGCTCTGAAAGTATCACCAGCAGCCAACATAACTTTTTTACCTTCCATTTTATAACGATGTGCCAATTTACCAATCGTTGTAGTTTTACCTACACCATTGACCCCAACCATTAAAATGACATTTAATCGGCCATCTTCGATGTTCATTGCTTCTGAATGATCATCTTCTTGGTGATAAATTTCTACAATTTTTTCAACGATAACTTCTCTTAAACCTTCAGTTTCTTTGATATTACGACGTTGTGCTTCTGTACGTAATTCATCCGTTAATTGCATAACCGTATTGAAACCTACATCCGCAGTAATCAACATTTCTTCTAAAGCTTCGAAGAAATCTTCATCTACAGTTCTATAACGTGCAATCAAGTTATTTAATTGCTCTTGGAAGTTTTCTCTTGATTTTTCTAAACCTGCTTTAAACTTCGCTCCCATTTTTTGAGCTTCAATTTCTTCAAAATCTTCAATTGAAATTAACCCATCTTCGTCAAAGTCAGCTTCGCTTAATTTACGTGGTTTTTTCTTTTTTGGTGCAGGTTCTTCATTTTCTTGTTCATTGTCTTTTGTTGATGGTTGATCTAATTCCTCATCTTCCGTTAATTCCTTTTCAATATCTTCAGTCGACTTTGTAGAAAATTTATCTTTTAGTCGTTTGAAAAAACTCATGCATTTTCCTCCTTCATAACCTCATCTATTGTATTTAAATTTACACTTACTAATTTTGAAACGCCTGACTCTTGCATTGTAACACCATATAAACGATCCGAATACTCCATGGTACCTTTTCTATGCGTAATGACAATAAACTGTGTTTTTTCCGATAAATCATTTAAAAATTGTGCGTAACGAATAACATTAGCTTCATCCAAAGCTGCTTCCACTTCGTCTAGTATAACAAATGGTGCTGATCTTACTTTTAAAATAGCAAACAGTAATGCAATAGCACTTAATGCGCGTTCGCCACCACTTAATAAAGAAAGATTTTGTAATTTTTTACCTGGTGGTTGAACAATAATATCTACTCCTGCAGACAAGTAATCATCATCCGTAAGCTCTAACTTGGCATGACCACCACCAAAAAGTGATTGAAAGACAGTTGTGAAATAATCTTGTACTTCAAAAAATGTAGCTTTGAAACGATCTTTTACTTCTTGATCCATTTCATCAATGATTTGTTCTAAAGTCTGTTTTGCTTCTCTTAAATCATTTCTCTGTTCATTCAAAAATGTATAACGTTCATTTAATTCTTCAAATTGTTCAATAGCATTAACATTAACTGAACCTAATTCTTCAATTGACATCTTAGTTAATTTTACTTTTTTTCTTAATGTTTCTATTGGAACATCTGATTGATAAGTTTCTCTCGCACGTTCAAGTGTAAGATGATACGTTTCATTTAAATGATTCATTGCGTGATTAATAAGAACATCTAATTTAGACTGTTGGGCCTTAATATCTTGATAAAAACTTTCAATAGATAATAAATCTTGATGGCATTGTTCGAGTTTGTACTCATGAATTTCAATATCTTCATTTATAGAATCTTTCTGTTCTTTTAAAGTATCAAGTTTTTGTTTTAATTTATCACGTTGAGACGCTTTATCTTGGATACTTGATTGAAGTTGTTGAAATGCTTTTTCGCCCATCATATCGTCAGAATTAAATAATTCTATTTTCTCTTTAGTTGCAATGATTTGTTGGTTAATTTGTGCAAGTTGCTTATCTATTCTTTCCAATGACATAATTTGATGACTTATTTTTTCTTTAACGACTGCAACATCAGAACGTTTTTGATTTAATTCTTTTTCAACTTGCGATACATTTTCTTTACCTTCTTTAGAGAGTTTGGAATATACCTCTATGTCATTTTCAAGTTGTTTTAGTTGCTCTTGAATTTCAGATAAACGCAATTGTTGTTGCTTTAATGTGTGACGACTTTTTTCACTTTGATAGCCATCATTTTTCTCAAATTCAAATTCTTCATGTTCACTTTTTATATGTGTTTCTTGTTTTTTCAATCGATCTAAAGTCAATGTTTCTTCGTGAGCGGTATCTTTTAATTGATGATATTGTTGGCTTAACTCTACATACTTATTACTTAATGTCTCAACTTTCTCTTTTTGCTTTTGCAATTGTTGTTCGAATTCTTTTGTTTTCTCTTCGTAGTCGTTTAATTGTGTTTTCATTGTTGCCAATTCATCTTTTTGAGCTAAAATACTTTTTGATTGACGCATTCCGCCACCTGTCATTGCTCCTCCTAGATTAACGATATCTCCTTCTAAGGTAACGATTCGCGCTTTATATTGAATCGCTCTTGCAAGTTCATTCGCAATTTTAAGATTCTCCACTATAATTGTAGTACCCATCAAATTATCTATCACAGCTTGATACGTTTGATTAACTTCAACCGCTTCCGATGCAATATTAATAAAACCATCAAAATTTCGAGCTACATTTTGAATATGATGAGATAAACTTCTTGCTCTAATTACATTTAGTGGTAAAAATGTTGCTCTTCCTAATCCTCGTTGTTTTAAAAATTTTATCGCTTGGCGACCATCTTTTTCATTATTTACAATAATGTGTTGTAATGAGGCTCCTAACGCTGTTTCAATCGCTTGTGTCAATTTTGATGGTACCTTGATGACTTCAGCTACTGCACCATGAATACCACTTAAAGTATTCTCTTTTGCTTTTAATATATGTTTTACTCCATTAAAAAAGTAGGAATAGTCTTCTGCTTGTGTTTCTAAACTTTCCATACGCACGCGCATTTTATCAGTATATCGATAAGCTTGATATAACTTATCTTCATATGTCGCTTCTATACGTTTTGCTTCAGATAAACGATCTTCAACGTCACGCATGTCTTTCTCTGTTATGTTCATTTTTTGTGATATAGTAGTATGCGCTTGTTCTGTTTGATGTATGTCATTTTGAATATGTTTAAGTTGATCAAATACTTCTATTAATCTTGCATCGAGACGTGTTTTTTTAGTTTCATTTTCTTGAATAGTACGTTCTAAAAAACGAATATCATTATTCACTTCAGATTGCTCAGACATTAATTCATAATATTCATTTTTAATAGTTTCTAATTTTTCATCATGTTGTGCATCTGTAAGATTAAGTTTTGATTCTAACTGTTTAATCTCTTTATTAAGCGATTGATGCTGTTTTTTAAGTTTAGATACTTGTTCTACAGAAAGTTCTCTTTCATCTTGAACATTCTTTAATTCATACTGTAAATTATCTAATTCTTCTTCAAATCGTGCATTCGTTTCTGATTGATTTCTTTTTCGCTCTTCAAGTACATTTAATTTTCCAATAAATTTTTCATATTCCTCAGTTGTAGTAATTAAATCTATATTAGTGTGGTCGGTATCTCTTTCAAGTTTTTGACGTTGCGTTTTTTGTTTTTGTAAATATTGATTTAATTGAGCTTGTTGACCTTCTTTTTCAGCTTGTTGGCTTTTTAGATGATTCAATCGTTCATCGAGTTGACGATTCTCTTCATCATATTGATTAATATCGTGTACAGTTACAACAACATCACTATGCTCCATCTCTTTTGATAATTGTAAGTATTCTTTAGCAATAGATGCTTCTGCTTTTAGGGGTTCAACACGCCCTTCTAAATCATATAAAATATCCTCTACTCGAGATAGATTATCTTCTGTATGACCAAGCTTTTGTAAAGATTCCGTTTTTCTTTTTTTATACTTTAAAACACCCGCTGATTCTTCTATGATTTGACGTCGGTCAACAGGTTTAGCATTTAAAATTTCATCTACTCTACCTTGTGAAATAATACTAAACGCTTCTTTTCCTAGACCAGAATCTAAAAATAACTCTGTAATATCGCGTAGACGTGCCCTATCATTATTTAAATAATATTCGCTTTCTCCACTACGATAAAGACGACGTGTTACAATCACATCATCAGCCTCAATCTGCAATTCTCTTGTAGAATTATCTAATTTTAATTGTACTTCTGCATAATTTTGTGCTTGACGATGTTCTGCCCCTGAGAAAATAATATCTTCCATTTTAGAGCCACGAAGCGACTTAGCAGATTGTTCTCCTAAAACCCATTTAATCGCATCAGTAATATTACTTTTCCCACTACCATTTGGACCAACAATTGCTGTCACGCCTTTATCGAACTGTACATTCGTACGATCTGCAAATGACTTAAAGCCAACGGTATCTATAGATTTCAAATAAACCATACTCTTCTCCTTAATTCATTCATACTCATTCTTGTTGAAAAGAAGATAATATATGAAATGCGTTCATTATTATTTGTTCTCATCTCTTAACTTATGATAAGCACTTTCAGCTGCTTTTTGTTCAGATTCTTTTTTTGTTCTGCCTTGTCCTTTTGCGATTGCTTTATTTTCTAAAATCACTTCAGATGTAAATAAGCGATGGTGTGCTGGACCTTCTTCTTTAATCAAATGATACGTCACATCACCTTTACTTTGACTATGAATATATTCTTGGAATTGTGTTTTAAAATCGACCACGCCAATTAATTCATTATGTTCTACATATGGAAAAATGACTTTTTGAGCAAACTTCCAGACTACTTCTAAGCCTTGGTCTAAGTATAAAGCCCCAATAAACGCTTCAAAAGCATCTGATACTAATGAAGGTCTTGTTCTACCACCTGTTTTTTCTTCACCTTTTCCAAGTAAAATGAGTTGATTTAATTCAATTTTATTTGCAAATATTACAAGTGAGGGTTCACATACGATTGTCGCTCTCATTTTAGTTAAATTTCCTTCTGGTAAATTAGGATATTTGTCAAAAAGGTAACGTGAAACCGTCAATTCTAATACCGCATCTCCTAAAAATTCTAAACGCTCGTTATGAGCTAATCGATCCATATTAAAATCATTAATAAAGCTAGAGTGCGAAAACGCTTGTTGGTACACATCTAAATGAGTATAACTAAGACCAAGCATCTTCATTTTTTTATCAAATTGATATTGAAAATCTTTAATCATTTCTGATTGTTTCGGGTGCATGATTGATAAACCTCCGTTCATGTTATTGATGTCCTATGAAAAAAATCTGAGCCATCATGACGACGACTCAGATGTAAGTTTTTATTTTTCAAGACTATTGATGTATTTAACTGCATCACCAACAGTGTTGATTTTTTCAGCTTCTTCATCAGGAATTTCAGTACCAAATTCGTCTTCTAATTCCATCACTAATTCAGCGATATCAAGTGAGTCAGCGCCTAAATCATCTTTGAAAGATGCATCTTCTGTTACTTTATCAGCGTCTACACCTAAACGGTCAACGATGATATCTTTTACTTTATCGAAGTTTTCCACGTCGATTCACCTCCTTTAAAAGTGTCTATCCATAGACTATTATATTTTCCCATTTTAAGGGCTAAAACACAAGTATTTATTAAAAGGATAATGACTATTTATCCTTTTAAATACATGACGTATATATTACATATACATGCCACCATTAACTGATAACGTTTGACCTGTAATATATTTTGCACGATCAGATGCTAAAAATGACACTGCATAGGCAATATCTTTATCTTCTCCAAAACGTGATAATGGAATTTGCTCCAACATTTGTGATTTAAGATCTTCATTTAATGCATTTGTCATATCTGAGACGATAAACCCAGGCGCAACTGCATTAACAGTAATACCACGTGAAGCAAGTTCACGTGCACTTGATTTTGTCAGTCCTTCAATACCTGCTTTTGTCGCAACATAATTAGCTTGTCCAGGATTACCCATAGCCGCTACAATACTAGATAAATTGATAATAGCACCGCTACGTTGACGTAACATTTGTGGCGTAGCTTTTTGAATACAATTAAATGTCCCTTTTAAGTTAGTATTAATAACGTCATCCCATTCTTGCTCTTTCATTCGCATTAATAAATTGTCTTTTGTAATACCTGCGTTGTTTACAAGAACATCTAAAGAGCCAAATTGATTTACAACTTCTTTAATCATAACTTTGACTTGATCACCTTCAGCAACATTTGCTTGTATTGCAAAACTTTCTACGCCTTTTTCTTTAATTTCTTTAACCACTGCTTCTGCTTTTTCTTTATTACCCGCGTAATTAACTGCTACATTGAATCCATCTTCTGCTAATTGCAATGCAATACTACGTCCAATTCCTCTAGAAGCACCAGTTACTAATGCACTTTTAGTCATTTTCATTCCATCCTTTCACATCTTCTAATGTTTGAATCGATGTAATTTTAACATCTCGATTAATTTTTTTAATTAAACCAGATAATACTTTACCAGGTCCAATTTCAATAAAATGATCCACACCTTGGTCTATTAACCATTCTGTCGATTTAATAAATTGTACTGGTGAATAGAGTTGTTTCACCATATTTTGTTTAATCGTTTCTGCTTTTGTTTCTCCATGAGCATTGTAATTTTGAACGATAGGAAATTGAGCATCATTCCAAGTGAATTGATCAATAAATGAAGCGAAATTCTCTTCAATTACTTGCATCATTGAAGAGTGGAAAGGACCTGATACTGCTAAAGGAATCACACGCTTCGCACCTAAAGATTTTCCTTCTTTAGTTAATTTATCAATCAGCGCTTTATGCCCAGATACAACGATTTGACCTGGTGCATTAATATTGGCAGGTTCAATTAATTGATCTCCAAATGAAATTTCTTTACAAATTTCATTTACCTCTTCATAACTTAGCCCTAAAACAGCAGCCATACTTCCTACACCATTTGGAAAAGCTTGAGTCATTAATTCGCCACGCTTACGCACAATTTTCACTGCATCTTCAAATTTTAGTACACCAGCAGCCACTAAACTTGAATATTCACCTAGACTATGCCCCATTGTATAGTCAGCATCTATATGGTTTAGTGCTTTTAGTAATGCAATACTATGTGTTAACAATGCAGGTTGAGTATTCTCAGTTTCTCCTAATTTTTCCTCTTTATCTGTAAACATCGTTTCTAATAAATCAAAATCAACCGTTGTTTGCGCTAATTCTAAAATAGAAGTCGCATCTTTATTAACTTGATATAAATCTTTAGCCATTCCGACTTTTTGTGCACCTTGTCCAGGAAAAACAATTGCAGTTTTACTCATTGTCACTACCTACCGTTTCTCTCATAATTTTTACTATTTGTTCATCACCAGCAATTTTAGCTTGTCGAATTGCAGAATAGAATGCACGTGCATTTGAACTGCCATGTGCTTTTACTACAGTACCATCTAACCCTAAAAGAACAGATCCACCATATTCTGCATAATCTAATTTTTTCGCAAACTTACTGATATCTTTTTTCAATATCGCCGCAGCAAGCTTATTTTTTAAATTAGCTAATAGTGTACCTTTTAACATTTTTCCAATTGATTTAGCAGTACCTTCGATGTTTTTTAGTACCATATTTCCAGTATAACCATCAGTGACAACTACATCTGTGTCACCCTCCATCAATGTTTTAGCCTCAATATTTCCATTAAATCGAATAGTCGCTTCATCTTTTAATAATTGATATGTTTTTTTAGTCAAAGCATTTCCTTTTGCTGGTTCAGTTCCGATATTCAACAATGATATTTTAGGTTGTTGAATACCTCTAATTTTTTGAGCATAAATATTACCTAGCTGTGCATATTGCAATAAGTGTTCAGGTTTTGCATCTGCATTGGCTCCAACATCTAAAAAGACAAATCCTTTACCATCGATAGTAGGTAATGTGACAACAAGTGCTGGTCTAGCTACGCCTTTAATACGTCCGACGATAAATAGCCCTGCTGACATTAAAGCACCTGTATTACCAGCAGATACACAGCCATCTGCCTCACCAGATTTAACCGCTTCTGCCATGCGTACCATTGAACTGTCTTTTTTTCTTTTAATGGCACGTACAGGCTCATCTTCCATCTCAATTTTTTCTGAACAATGTCTAAACTCTATACGCTCATGATTTAATGTATATTGTTTTTCATCACCAAATAAAATAATTTCTAAATCTTTAAAATCATTGATTGCTTTTTCTACAGCTTCTAATACGATTCCTGGTGCATTGTCGCCACCCATCATATCTACAGCAATTTTAACCATGGTTTTCATCCTCACTTATATAAAACATTTTAAATATGCCTGTAAAAACGCGTGTATCTTTTACAAAAGATTCCACTTTTATATCATAATGTCGATTTGTTCTATTGATTACGGTTGCTTCTGCTCTAACATTATCATGCAACTTTACTTTTTCAATAAATTTCAAATTACTTTCTTGAGTTAACACAGTAGAGTTATGTATTAGGGCTACACATAATGAATTAGCTTGAGCAAATAAAATATGCCCCCGTGCAATACGTGTTTTTTGAAACACATACTCTTCTGTAATTTCTATAATAGATTGGGCAGAATAATTAGGTTTAACTTGAATAAGATCCCCAATCACTTCATTAGCTTCCAATCCTTTGATATATTCATAATTTTGTTTAGCTACAGATTTAATACGTTTACGTAATTCAGGAATATTAAGTTGTGTGCGATCCAGACGGATAGTTTGAATACTTACGTTGAATAATTCACACAATTCACTATCCGTAATAAAGGGGTTTTCATTAATCGCCTTCATAATCTCATGACGACGTTCTGTTTTTTTTAATTTCATACTTTCCTCCCCTTTAAATATTTTAGTACCAAGTCTTAATCATTCCTCACATATCATAACACTTTCTATTTATTATCCTCAACAAATATTACATGTTCATATAATAAATAATTTGAATTAAATATCAGTTTACTGATGTTAATCAAAACTTATGTTAAGTAAATGGTCGTTGATAAATGCTCTTAAACGTTCATATTTCTCAGTAAAGAACTCCCCGGATTGAATGAGTTCTGCAGCCTCATCACGAGCTACTTCTAGCATACGATAATCTTCTACTATATTAGCAACCATAAAATCTGGTAACCCGCTTTGTTTAACTCCAAAGAAATCACCAGGGCCTCTCATTTCTAAGTCACGTTCACTTAATTCAAATCCATCTGTAGTTTGTGTCATAATGGTCATTCTTTCTATGCCAGTTTCTGTTTTAGGTGATGCAATTAATACACAATAACTTTGATGTTCACTACGTCCAACACGACCTCTAAGTTGATGTAATGTAGATAATCCAAAGCGATCAGCATCATAAATCATCATGAATGTAGCATTAGGAACATTAACGCCTACTTCAACTACGGTTGTCGACACTAAGATATCAATATCATGATGACTAAAACGTGCCATTACATCATCTTTTTCGTCTGCTGACATTTTCCCATGTAATAAACCTACATGTGTTTTACCATAAAATTCTTGTAGTGACTCAAAAAGTTCAACAACATTTTGTACATCTTCTAGATGTTCAGAACTTTCAATTAGTGGACAAATCACATAGGCTTGGCGTCCTTTTTTTAGTTCGCTTGTCATTTGAGCTAACACTTGGTCATACTGTTCATGTTTCGCCCAATGTGTAATAATTGGCTTTCGACCTTTAGGTAGTTGTTTAATTGAGGACACATCCATTTCTCCAAATACTGAAATGGCTAACGTTCTCGGTATAGGCGTCGCAGTCATAAACAATACGTTGGTCATAGCACCTTTTTCTCTTAGTAATTGACGTTGATTCACACCAAAACGATGCTGTTCATCAGTAATCACTAACCCTACATTTTTAAATTGTACATCATCTTGAATCAATGCATGTGTACCAATTAAACAATCGATCGTTCCATTCTCTAATTGTTCTAGCAATACACGTCTTTTTTTTCCTTTTACCGATCCAGTTAATAAAGCCACATTCATATGGTCACCGAAAAGTTCTGTTAAACTGTTTGCATGTTGTTCAGCCAAAATTTCTGTAGGTACCATCAGTGCAGATTGATAACCAGCAGTTTTGAGTGCATACATACAAATTGCTGCTACAACTGTTTTCCCTGACCCAACATCACCTTGTAATAAACGATGCATGCGTATTGGCGCTTTCAAATCTCTAAATATTTCATTAACGCTCGATTTCTGTGCATCTGTTAATTCAAAAGGTAACGACTGGATAAATGACTTTACTTTATTAATATCATAATTAATTTCAATGGCTTCATCTGAAGCTTTTTCTAAGCGATTTAACCATTGCATACGTAGTTCAAACATAAATAATTCAGTAAAAGCATATGTACGTCTCGCACGCATAAGCGCTTGTTTATCTTTAGGTAGATGTAACGTTTTAATAGTATAATCTAGTAATTCCAATTTGTACTTTTTTCTTAATTCCTCTGTAATCCATTCATGTATAGTGACATCATTAAGAGATTGATGAATCATATCACGCATCTGTTTTTGTTTAATACCTTCTTTAAGTCGATATACCGGTTCTAATCTCACTTCTTCAGTAGAGGTATGAGTGTCATTAAAAAAAATACGATTGCCATTAATTTCTTGTTTAGCACGAGTCCATTTACCTTTTATTGTTACTATTTGATTTAACTCAATTTTCTTTTTTAAATACGGTTGATTAAAAAATACACATTTAACTGCGATATTATCAATCATTAAATGGACAGTTAATTTTGATTTATTCCGGCCAAAAAAGGCTACCGTGGGTACAGAATAAATTTCTCCTGCTACTGTCACAGTAGATTGATCTTCAGCTAAGTTTAAATCTACGACAGTATTATCTTCATAACGTGTTGGTAAATATAACACTAAATCTTCTATTGTGTGAATGTTTAATTCATGTAGTAAAGCAATTCTCTTTGGTCCAAGTCCTTTTATAGATTGAAGCGGATATGGACTTTCAATTAAACTAACTTTCGACATTATTTCTCACCTAATATTTTTAATCTTATTTATATTTTATCACGTTTATTATAAATATTTAGTGATACCATCTTACTATAGCTCACTCGACAAATGAATATCACTCGCTTCATTTAAACGTATAAACGTACAACATTCACTTTTAACACTAATATCAATTATCATACTTAACCAATAAAAAGAGATCCTACAATGTTTCAATCTATTTTAATTGATTTTGCATTAGCTCTTCATCTTATTTAAATTTTAGAAGTACGAAATATTTTATATTTCATCAAGGTCCAAATCAAGAACGATTTATACATATATTCCCAGTTATTATTACTGTTGAATTATATGATATTTTTAATCACTCTTTGAGTATTAGATATCTTCTTAATTGTTATATCTTCCTCTATTTTACAGTTCATTACTGATAGCATATCTTTCTATTTTACTATATATTGATTGGTCATTATGTCTTGAAAAATCTATTAAATTAAGCTCTCCATTGTCATATTTTTCAATACTTTTCTTAAATATAAAATGGGGAGTGACAACGACAATTATTTCATCGTTATCACTCCCACTATTAAATCTCACTTTATTCTACAGCAAATAAATATGGATAAATTGGTTGATCACCTTTATGGATTTCTATTTCAACATCTGGATATTCATTTTCTATCCATTCTTCTAATTGAGTTGTCATATCAGATTGTGCATCTTCACCAGTTATCACTGTTAATATTTCACTTTCTTCATTTAACAATGTACTTAATAAGCCAGTAATAGTTTTAAATTCATCTGCATTACTAGTCACAATTTTACTTTCAGCTAATCCCATAAATTCATCTTTTTTAATATCTACACCATCAATCTTAGTATCTCTGACAGCAAATGTAATTGATCCAGATTTAACTGTTTCTAACGCTGTATTCATATGAGACGCATTTTCTTCTAACGTAGATGCAACATCATATTGGAAAAGTGCTGCAATACCTTGAGGAATAGATGTAGTTGGAATGACTACTGTGTCAGCTTTAACAAGTTGTGCTGCTTGATCACTAGACATTCTAATATTTTTGTTATTTGGTAAGATAATTGCACGCTGGCATTCAGACTGTTCAATCACCTTAACAATATCCTCTGTAGAAGGATTCATTGTTTGCCCACCACTAATAATGTGTGTCGCACCCATTGAAGTGAACAACTCAGAGATACCTTCACCCATTGAAATGGCAATTACTGCTGTTTCAACTGTTTTAGGTTGTTGCGAAGCTGTTGCTTGTTGATGACTTTGTTCTTTTCTAATTACTTCACGATGTTGTTCACGCATATTTTCTACTTTTAATTTAATAAGTTCACCATATTGTTGTCCATAATTGAACACTTCACCTGGTGTTTCTGTATGTACATGGACTTTAACTATTTCATCATCATTAATAACTAATAATGAATCACCAAATTCGCTCATATCATTTCTGAATGTTTGTTCATTAAATTCTTTTTTATCTTTTCCAAAGCTTACCATCATTTCAGTACAATAACCGTACTTAATATCTTCTGTATTAATAACCCCATGAAAATCATGTTCTTCATGAACCAAATCTTCTGTGTCTAATTTTTGTTTGTTAGCTTCAACTTTTTCGCCTTTTAGTCCTTTTAAAAAGCCTTCGTAGACACATAATAAACCTTTACCGCCACTATCCACTACGCCTACTTCTTTTAAAACTGCTAATAAATTTGGCGTATTATTTAAAGATTGCTCAGCTTTTTCGATTGTATATTCCATTACTTCGATGCAGTCATCTGTTTCTTCTGCTTTAGTCATAGCTGCACTTGCTGCATCTTTGGCAACAGTCAAAATAGTTCCCTCAACTGGTTTCATGACTGCTTTATAAGCTGTATCTACACCTGCTTGAAAACTACTAGCAAATTGTTGAGCATTAATCTCCTTTTCATCTTCAATATTTTTGCAAAATCCTCTAAATAATTGAGATAAAATAACACCAGAGTTACCACGTGCTCCCATTAAAAGTCCTTTAGAAAAAGTTTTACCTAATTCACCAATACTTTGAGATAAATTATTTTCAACTTCTTCGCGACCTGAGGTAATTGTTAAATTCATATTTGTTCCTGTATCACCATCAGGTACCGGGTATACATTAAGGGAATCAACTAAATCTGCATTATTAGATAAATTGTGTGCCCCTTGTATAATCATATCGGCAAATAATTTACCATTAATTTTGCTAATCATCGTGCTTTGTCCTCCTATACCTTCTTGCCCTTGTTATTAAGTCTTACACCTTGTACAAAAATATTAATAGAATTCACTTTAATATTAAGTGAACTTTCGAGTGTATATTTTACTGATGATTGTACATTGTTAGCTACTTCAGAAATTTTGACACCATAACTTACAATGATGTACATATCTATATCAATCACACCATTATCTTCTTTAACAACAATGCCTTTAGCATAATTCTCATGTCCTAATATTTCAGCAATACCGTCTCTTACTTGTTGTCTAGATGCCATGCCAACAATGCCATAACTTTCTACAGCTTTACTTCCTACAACAGAAGCAATGACCTCATTTGAGATATCAATTTTGCCATAGTCATTTAAGATTTCTAATGTCATCTTCATTATCCTCCTGAATTATGGTTAAAATCATATTTAATAAATGATGTATACATATATGATAAAGATAACTATTTTATAAATAAGCCAATCTACATAAAAATATATTATAATAACTCCACAATAGTTAATTATACCATAGATTTACATTTTCAAAACAATTAACATAAATTACATATGATTTTATTGCTTTAAATATTGATATATGGTATCTTATTTAAGTATATAAGTAGTTAAGTGTATTTATATTTATTAAAGGAGGTACTTTGATGGGTAAACAATGTTACGTAACAGGTCGTAAAGCTACGACTGGTAATAATCGTTCACACGCTTTAAATGCGAACAAACGCAGATTTAACGCTAACCTTCAAAAAGTTAGAATTTTAGTTGACGGTAAACCTAAAAAAGTTTGGGTTTCTGCTCGTGCTTTAAAATCTGGTAAAGTTACTAGAGTTTAATAAATATAATGCACTAAAAATGCCTTCATATGTGGTGAAGGCATTTTTTTATTACTCTAAATCTCTACTTCTCATTTGCAGTACTTGACCTTTTTCAACTTCGATAATTGCCATTGATCGATTGACTTCATTAGAAATTGTCAGTGTAGAGCCTATTTCTAAGTGCTGATGATTTAAATTATATTTAAACCCAGATAAAGATAATATCACTTCTCCATTTACTGGAATAAATGAAACATATTGATATTTATCAGATTTATGAAGTTGATGTGTTCCGGTATTAAGTAGCATGATTTCATTTTGCTTATCTATTACTTTAATTATAATTTCTTTTTTTATATAGACTGACTTGAAAAGAATTTGTAATGTTCCCATAAAATGATCTAATCTTCCACCCGTTGCTCCGTAGATATCTATTTCTGTATATCCCTTTTGAATAGCTTGTTCTACGCCTAATGCTAAATCAGTGTCATCTTTTTCAGCTTTAACTGGATGAATATTTAATGTTTTTTTTAAAATTTCTCTTTCTTCATCATTGACGGAGTCAAAATCGCCCACTGAAAAAGCAGGTACAATACTGTGTTCAGAAAGAATTAAAGTTCCACGATCTATTCCACCCCAAGGTTCAGTTGATAATTTTGAAAAAATATGAGGTGGTAAATGACGATCTCCACATAGTAAATTAATTTTCATTATCTCAACCTCTCAATATTTTAGTCACTGTTTTATAATCATCATGGTTAAAAAAGTATGAACCTGTAACAAAAAGGTTAGCCCCATGTTTTGCACAAATATCTATCGTTTTATCATTTATACCGCCATCGACTTCAATATCAAAATTTAAATTAAAAGATGACTTCAAATCATTTAATAACTTAATTTTTGAAGCACACATGTCGATAAATGTTTGTCCACCAAATCCAGGATTAACCGTCATTACTAAAACATAATCCACCATGGAAAGAACAGGTACGACCCTATCTACAGGGGTGCCAGGATTAATTACTACACCTGCTTTTTTATCTAGACTTTTGATAAGTTGAATAGCACGATGAATATGAGGGGTTGATTCAATATGGACTGAAATCATGTCTGCACCATGTTTTGCAAATGTCTCAATATAGTTTTCAGGATTCTCAATCATGAGGTGTACATCAATTGGTAATTGTGTAGTTGATCTTACTGCATCTAATATGGGTAATCCAATTGATATATTAGGTACAAATTGACCATCCATAACATCAAAATGTAGACCGTCAACGCCCGCTTCTTCTAATAATTGTATTTCATGTTTTAAATTCAAAAAATCGACTGATAATAAAGAAGGAAAAATGTGTCTCATTAATATCTAACCTTTCTATTCGAAATTTCATTAAATAATTGTAAATAGTGTTCATAACGAAATTGTGCTAAATTATTGTTTTCTAATTGATGTTTAACATTGCATTTAGGTTCTTTAATATGATTACAATTTCTAAATTTACAATCATTTCCAAAAGTATTAATTTCTTTAAAGTAATACTTTACATCATCTTTTTCAATATGATCAAAATCAAGTGCACTAAAACCAGGTGTATCTGCTATAAAACCATTTTCTCTTTCAAATAGCTCTACATGTCTTGTCGTATGTTTGCCTCGATTAAGTGATTTAGAAATATCATTGGTTTCAAGATTTAATTCTGGTTTAAACGTATTTATAAATGTTGATTTTCCAACACCAGATTGTCCACTTAGCACAATTAGACCATTGGGCCAAGTATTCACAATATCAACTTTATCAGTTTCTTTACCTACAAATTGAACAGAATATCCTATTTCCTTATATGTATTTAGTATTGTTTCGATATGATTGATTTGCGTTTCACTAGCAATATCTTTTTTAGTGACTAATATACTAGGAGATAAGTTGTAAGAATGTGCAATCACTAAAAATCTGTCTAACAATTGTGTTGAAAAATTAGGTTCAACCGCACTCATTACAATAATCAGACCATCAATATTACTTACTGGAGGACGCTTTAATGCATTGTGGCGTTCATGCACGTGGTGAATATAACCTTCATCTTCATTTTGAATGTCAAAGTCAACGATATCTCCTACTACAGGAGAAAATTTTTTCTTTCTAAAAAGACCACGAGGTTTAGTATTATATTTTTTTCCACCTACATCTACTTGATATACTCCACTAATTAGTTTAACAATACGTCCTGTTTCCAAATTAACACCTCAAATTAAGTATTTATGTTTACGTTATTATAGCAAACATAGAATTAATAATATATATATTCTATACCCTCATCATAAAGATAAGGATAGAAAGACATTGAAATCACTTAAAAAATTAACTTTACATAATAAAATTATAGTTGTTAAAAAGACAATTTCTATATTATTTCAATAGAAATTGTCTTTTAAAATTAACATCATTTATATCATAAAATACACGTTAATGTATAAACAGTAAACGATGAATAACTTATCATTACTATCTTACTCTTATTCTGATATTTGAAATTTATTCGTAGTCAATATCTTTATCTGCAATAACATTGTCATCTACTTCAATCGTATATCCAGCAGAATCACCTTGTTCAATTTTTAATGGAATAGTAATGATTTTATCCTTGTGAATATTGTATGTTTGACTTACCTGTGTACCACTATTATTTTTATCTCTAATATAAATCTTTACCTTTTGGCTTTCTCCATCATTTCCAGTATACGGAATATGATAAGTTTCCGTATAATTTTTTACGCTTGTCGTATGATTATCTTTCTTATCATCAGAAGAATCCGAGTCTTCTTTTGAATCTTTTTTTTTATCTTTCCCCTTAGAAACCATAAGTTCTACTGTACTTCCTTCATTTACTTCAGTCTGTTTTGGAGATTGTGAAATAATGATATCCTTATCTTTAGTATCACTATTAGTCGTCTTAACTTGTACTTTTAGACCCATCGACTCTAATTCTTTTTTAGCATTTTGATAGTTTTTATTTTCATAGTCTTTGACGTAAACTTTTTTTACACCTAACGATTCAGTCAGTACAATATGATGATCGTTAATTTTCACCGATTCATTAGGGTTAATATTTTGCTTGAAAATATATCCTTTTGGCATTTGACTATTATATTCTTGATTAATTGTCACATGATTTAATTTATGATCTTTAAGTTTTTTTATAGCATCTTCTTTTTTAATCCCTATCACATTAGGCATATTTATCTTTTCTGGACCTTTTGATAATACAACATCTACTTTTTCTTGTTGGTTAACACGTTCTCCTGCTTTAGGATTGGAGTTAATAATTTTATTTTCGGGATAGTCATCATTATATTCTCTAGATATATGTCCTATTTCTAAATGCGAAGCTTTTAATACTTTTTCTGCTTCTTTTTCAGTTTTACCCGTTAAATCAGGCATTTCTGCATATTTATCACCAAGCATGCCCCAAGCGATAAACCCAATCAAGCTTAATAATAAAAGCGCTAGAATAAAAATAATAGCGACCTTTTTCTTTTTAGAACGTTTTTTACGTTGAGATGTGTACACATTATTTTCACTTGCTTGAAATTTATGATGATTGATAATAGGAATTTGCATCGTTTGCGCTATATCTTTTTTATGATTTTCTTCATCAAGTTTGTTTTTTATTTCTTTTTTATCAATGGGTACTGTTTGGGTGGTATCACTTATACGCGTATGCTTTTCTTCATTTAATCTGCTTGTAACAAGCACACTACTCAAATCATTATACATTTCTTCTATCGTTTGATAACGATCTTTAGGGTTTTTTTCAGTCGCCTTAAGTACCACATTACTTAAAGATTGTGGAATATTTGGATGTTTTTCAGTAATATTAGGAACTGTTTCTTGAATATGTTTAATAGCAATACTTACAGCTGTCTCTCCCCTAAAAGGAGGTTCACCAACTAACATTTCATACAACACTATACCAATTGAATAGATATCGGTTGTTTCATTCGTTTTATCTCCTTTAGCTTGTTCAGGAGATAAATATTGAACCGTTCCAAGCACATGATTTGTTTGAGTCATTGATGTCTCACTTAACGCTTTTGCGATGCCGAAATCAAAAATTTTTAAAATTTTATCTTTATTAATTAGTACATTTTGAGGTTTAATATCTCTATGTATAATACGTTGCTCATGAGCTTGTTTTACCCCATTTAAAATTTGCTTAATAAAATCAATAGCTGTTTCTATATTCAATGGACCATGGCTATGTATATACTCAGATAGTGTCGGTCCATCAATATATTCCATAATAAGATAGAAATTATCATCATCTTCTTCAACATCATATACTTCCACAATATTTTCATGAACAATTTGTGTAGCACTATTTACCTCTCTGTAGAAACGTTTCATAGTTTCATCTTTTTCGTTTTGTGGAATAGAAATTGCTTTAATAGCCACTTTACGTTCAAGTATAGTGTCTTCAGCAAGATAAACAATACTCATTCCTCCGCCACCAAGTTTATCTAAGAGTTGATAGCGATCATTAATTAGCTTGCCATTCATACATTATTACCCTCAATTTCAGCTAATAGTACACTCACATTATCTTTAGATTGATGATCTAAGGCAGCTTGTATTAGTGCTTCTCCAAGTTCATTTAATGATGTAGACTGATTCATTAACGTTTCTATTTCATGATTTCTTACATAATCTGACAGTCCATCAGAATTAAGTAATAAATAATTATAGTAACTGATGCGCTTTGTAAAAATATCAGGACTTACTCGGCGATCAGTACCCATTACTTTAGTGATTATATTACGTTGAGGATGATTAAACGCTTCTTCTTCAGTAATTTGTCCGGTCATAAGCAAATGATTAACAAATGAATGATCATATGTAATCTGTTCAATTTCTCTTGAATTAATCACGTATGCTCTAGAATCACCAATATTTGCTACTACAATTTTATTATCAAATATGAGGGCACATACACACGTTGTGCCCATACCACGATATTCTTCATTCGTTGTAGCATATTCAAATAATTCGAGATTAATATCTTTTAATGTTTTACTTAACCATGATTCAGCTTGGTCTAATTCAATAAAGTTTTCTGTTTCAAAATAGTCTCGTAATTGATTAGTAACAAATTGACTTGCAACTTCACCTGCTTTATGACCACCCATTCCATCACACAACACTAACAATTGTTGATGTGTTTGGTTATAAAATATACCTCCCGCGTCTTCGTTCTTTTCTCGATGTTGTCCAGTATCTGTGAAAAACTGTGCGTTAAGCATGATGATTACCTCGTTTCTACTTGTCGTTCCTTAGCTCTTAATTGTCCACATGCTGCATCTATATCTGAGCCTTGTTCTCTTCTAATTGTTGCATTGATGCCTAAACGTTTCAATTCTTTTTCAAATTTAAAAATATCATCTTTTGGTGTTTTAACATAATTACGTTCAGGAACATGATTGACTGGTATAAGATTTACATGACAGTTTAAATCTTTAATTAAATGTGCTAAATCTCTTGCATGTTCAAGTTGATCATTTACGCCTCCAAATAATCCATATTCAAATGTAATTCGACGATTCGTTTTTTCTTGATAATATTTGATTGCTTCCATTAATTTTTCAACATTATACGCTCTATTAATTGGCATTAATTTTGAACGAATTTCATCTTTAGCAGCATGTAAACTTACTGCAAAATTAATTTGAATTTGTTCATCAGCAAAGTCATAAATACGTGGGATAATTCCTGACGTTGATACTGTAATATGTCGCGCCCCAATGTTTAAACTATTATCATCATTAACTATTTTTAAAAAGTCCATCATTTCATCATAATTTTCGAAGGGTTCACCAATTCCCATAATAACAATTTGTGATACACGTTCATTAGTAGCATCAAGTGCTTTTTGAACTGTGAGTACTTGAGATACAATCTCGCCAGCCTCTAAGTTACGCTTTAAACCACCTAAAGTTGAAGCACAAAATGTACAACCAATTCGACAGCCAACTTGAGTCGTTACACATACAGAATTACCGTAATCGTGTCTCATTAATACCGTTTCAATGGTATAACCATCTTGTAATTCAAATAAAAACTTAATTGTTCCATCTTTACTTTCTTGTTTAACTACGGTAGTTAACGTTGTCATAACAAAGTTATCTTTTAACAATTGTCTTAAGTCTTTAGATAAATTAGTCATCTCATCAATAGTGTCTACACGCTTTTGATATAACCATTCAAAAATTTGTTTAGCTCTAAATTTTTGTTGTCCGTGCTCAATTAACCAATTTTGCATTTCATCATATCTTAACGAATATATTGATTGTTTTTCAAAATTTGGTAAGAATTTATTTTTTTTCTTTTTTTCAGCAGTTATCATCTTAACTTTCCTTTCTTTTTATTTTAGTAATGAAAAAGCCATCTGAATTAAAGTCTTGTGGCAAAATTTGTAGTGTTTTTACTTTTTCACCAGTAACGGGATGCGTCATCAATTCAAATTCAAAATCTTTATTTTCTTTTAAAAATGTATAAATTACATTTTCATTTTCCATTTGTTCAATTGTGCAAGTTGAATAAATAAGTGAACCGCCTGGTTTCAAGTTATGTTTAACATTATCTAATATACTTAATTGAATTTCTACAAGATCATTAATACTATCCTTAGATTGTACATATTTAATTTCGGGCTTATGTCTTAATACACCTAATCCACTACAAGGTGCATCTACTAAAATTTTGTCATATAGTTCTGAATATGGTTGTGTTGCATCATGGTCGAAAGTGGACACATTCTTTAATTTTAACTTTTTGATATTTTCTTTAATTAAACCAATTTTATGCTTATGAATATCTGTAGCATCTACATGGCCTGTGGATGCTAGTAATTCTGCCATATGACAAGCCTTACCGCCAGGAGCACTGCATGCATCTAGTATGGTATCGTCTTTTTGAACATCCATTAAATACCCTACTAACATTGAACTTTTATCTTGGATGGAAATAAGTCCATCTTTAAAAGCTCGAGATTCAATCACTGGTTTACCTGTAAGGTGTAAACAATATGGAATGAGTTGATCGATATCCACATGATAGCCTTCTTGTAAAAGCTCCTTACTTATTGTTTCAACATCCGTACGACTTGTATTCACTCTTACTGTACTTGCAGATTGTACTAGAAATGATTTTGCAATCTTATGTGTCGTTTCTATTCCGTAATGTGTAATCCAATGCTCAATAATCCATCTTGGTATACTATACTCAATCGTCATGCGTTGCTTTTCATTCTTAATTGTTTCCAATGTCGGTAAGTCACTTTTAAATATGTGACGAAGTATAGCATTAACGATGTTCCCATTGTGCTGGCCACCACGACGTTTAGCAATATTAACTGCTTCATTTATAATTGCGTGATTAGGTATTTTATCTAGGAAGACATATTGATATAAACTCATCCATAATAATTGACGTACCCAACCTTTAATTCTAGTCTTAACAAAGGGTTTTAAATAAAAATCTAAAGTCATTTTACGCTTTATTGTTCCATAAACTAATTCTGTAAACAATGCTTTATCGACAGTTGCAATATTATATTGGTTAATGACTTCGTTAATTTTTAAATTGCTATAAGCATTATTGTTTAAAATATCTTGAATGGTATGAAATGCAAGGTCTCTTACTGATTGTGTCATACTAATTTAGTCCCCACTAATGAATCTTGTACACCACTTAAATATTGAGCAGCAAGCATTCGTTTTTTCCCAGATAATTGAATATCTGTTAATGCAATAGCATCCAAAGAGCCAGTTCCTACAATAATTGCAGTCTTAGTGATTTCTATAATTTCACCTGGTTCTCCGTTTTTTCCTTTTTCAATATGAGCTTGATATAGTTTTAAATTTTTATCATTCATAGTTGTATAAGCCACTGGCCATGGTGATAATCCGCGAATATGATTGTGTATCTCTTTAGCGCTTTTAGTCCAATCGATACGTTCATCTTCTCTGCTAATATTAGACGCAAACGTTGCTTTTGAATCATCTTGTGGAATACTTTCATTTGAACCATCTATAATAGAAGGTAATGTTTCTTTTAATAAATCTGCACCTAAAAAGCTTAATTTATCGTGCATTGATCCTACATTATCATCATCTTCAATGTCGATGGCCTTTTGAGAAATAATATTACCTGCATCTAACTTTTTCACCATATACATGATTGTAATACCCGTTTGTGCTTCACCATCTATAATGGCTTGGTGAATAGGTGCTCCACCACGATATTTTGGCAATAATGAGGCATGTACATTTACAGCACCTAACTTAGGAAGATTTAATAGACTTTCAGGTAATAATTGTCCAAATGCTGCCGTTACAATTAAATCAGGATTTAAATCCATAAGTTCATTTAACTCATTAGAATCTTTTAACTTTTCAGGTTGATATACTGGAATGTGATATGTTTCTGCCACTTTCTTTACAGGAGGAGGGGTTAATACACGCTTACGTCCTACTGGTCTGTCTGGTTGAGTAACTACTGCGATGACTTCATGTTCAGCGATTAACATCTCTAGTACTTTTGTTGAAAAATCTGGTGTTCCCATAAAAATTATCTTACTCATTGTCAAAATATGCCTCCACTTCTTTTTCAGTCAATATTTTTGTAGCACGTTCGGTAAATGGAATACCATCTAATTGATCAATGATGTGCAGTATCATTCTAGCCACATCATCATAAGCAGTTAATTCAATCTCGTGACCTTCTAAATCATTTGCTTCTACAGTTATCATTTTACTACGTTCTACCTCCCCAAATACATTAGGAAGATTAACCGAACCTTCTAAATCAATGATTTTTTCATTAGATTCTGTTTTGATTTTAGGATTGATTAATTGCAAGAGTCCTTCCGCTTCCATGTCAATTATAGCAACACGTTGACTTACACCAATTTGTGGCGCTGATAAAGCTGATGCTTCTTCAGAATATAAAGTGTCTTCAATATCTAATAATAAACGTTTTAAATTTTCATCAAAAGTTGTTATCTTTTTTGCTTTTTTAGATAAAACAGGATGAGTCGATGGAACTAATTTCTTTATTGCCACTTAGAACGCCTCCCGAAAAAAATTCATCATATTATTATAACGTAATTCAATTTAAAATGCGACCTTAGTCTTATCTTCACTCTTCTCAGATAACTTTAATTGCTTTTAATTTTTTTCATATCTAAAATAATTATGAAGACAATTAATATATTAAATAGACTAAGGAGGTATAAAGAATGGAAGTCAATAAAGTGATTTACATTATCCTAGCTGTCTTTTTAGGTGGCTTTGGCGTACACAAATTTTATGCTGGTAAAATGATGTCTGGTCTTCTTCATTTATTATTCTGTTGGACAGGAATTCCTCATATTATTGCAATCATCAGTGCGATTCTGACATTACTAAGACCAGCAGATGAAAATGGAAACGTAACAATGTAACATGTAAATACAAAAAGAGTTACACCACGCAGTTAAACGCAAACGGTGCAACTCTTTTTTTACATTAATATTTGAGGATTGATATCAATCCTTAACGATAATTTATCTTTAATATATGCTTCATGATAATAATCATCTAAGTACTGTAATGCATGAATTAATTCTGGCTCACTCTTGTATTTAACCAATATTTGAAAACGATGTTCGTTATTAATTCTAGCAATTGCCGCTGGAGAAGGTCCAAGTACGAGTGCTCTTTCTGAAAGATGTTGCAGTAAAATTTGATGTACATGTTTAGCAGCTTCCATTACTTTTTTCATATTTTTATGCGCAATAGTAAAATTAATTAAATAATAATAAGGTGGATATTTACCTAATTTTCTAAATTGCATTTCTTTATGATAAAACGTTAAATAATCATTTTTTTGAACATCTTCTATTGCATAATGAGTTGGATTATATGTTTGAATAATCACTTTACCGGGTTTTTCATGACGACCAGCACGACCTGAAACTTGTGTAAGTAACTGATACGTTCTTTCACTCGCTCTAAAGTCGGGCAAATTTAACATTGTGTCGGCATTAAGCACACCAACTAATGTTATATTTGGATAATCTAAACCTTTTGCAATCATTTGTGTGCCTAATAAAATATCGCCTTTTCCCTTTTCAAAATCAGTCAATAGCTTTTCATGTGCACCTTTTCTTGACGTCGTATCTACATCCATACGAATAATACGTGCCTCTTCAAATTCTTGTTGTAAAATTTCTTCTACCCTTTGTGTACCTGTACCAACCTGTCTGATATGCGGGCTTTCACAATTAGGACACAGGTTAGGAGGCAAGTCTTGATAGCCGCAATAGTGGCATTTTAGTTGGTCTGTCGTCTTATGATAAGTTAACGAAATATCGCAATGTGGACATTGTGGAACATATCCACAATCTCGACATAACATAAACGAAGCATAACCCCGTCGATTTAAAAATAAAACGATTTGTTCATTTTTATTCAGTCTATCATGAATCGCTTGTCTTAATTCTTCAGAGAACATGGAACGATTACCTGAACTTAGTTCTGCTCTCATATCAATGATATCTATTGAAGGTAAAGCTTGTTGATTAACTCTTTCAGGTAAAGTAAGTAATTGATATACATTTTTTTCTGCCCGTGCATAAGATTCAAGACTTGGTGTCGCACTTCCTAATACTAATGGACATTGATGAAATTGACTTCTCCATTCTGCTATGTCTCTAGCATGATAACGTGGATAATCTTCTTGCTTATATGTTGATTCATGTTCTTCATCAATAATAATAATGCCTAAGTTTTTAAATGGTGCAAAGATACTTGATCTCGCACCTACGCTTACACGTGCTCTTCCATCTCTAATTTTTTGCCATTCATCATATCGTTCACCATTTGACAAACCTGAATGTAAGACAGCTACATCATCACCAAAACGTCGCTTAAAGCGTAAAACCATTTGTGGTGTCAGCGCAATTTCTGGAACAAGCATCATGGCTTGTTCATCTTTTTTTAATACTTCTTCAATGGCTTGCAAGTAGACTTCAGTTTTACCTGAACCTGTGACGCCGTGTAATAAAAATGTACGTTGTGCGTTGTGATCTATTTTTTCTTTAATTTGTTGAAATGTGTTATTTTGATCAGGGGTTAACATTCGTTTTTCTTCTTTTTCAAAGATACGATTTGCAAAAGGATCTCGTTCAATTTCAGCATCATATTTTTCAAGGAAACCTTTTTTGACGAGACCCTCTATACTTGATTTAGAAAACCCCATTTCTTCAAGTTCTTTTAAAAATACATTTCTATGATGTTCTTCTAAAAGATAAGCATACACATCATATTGTTTTAATTTCTTTTCTAGTAAAGCTAATATATCATCTGGATTGTATCCTTCAACAACTCGTACTGCACGCTGTGTTTTTCTTTTTGTATGTTGAGATAATATGGTTTCTTCTTCTATTAAATGTTGTTCAAGTAAACGATTTAATATATTTAAATGATTATTTTTTTGCGCATCTTTATACTTATAATATCCGTTGTTATCAAAATATTTTAATATATCTTCTTCAATATCATTGTGACGGACTATTTTAAATACTTTAGTGTATTTTGCTTTAATCGCGCTTGGAAGCATTGCCTCTAACACAGAAATGCGTTTTGAAATATGATAATGACTCAACCATTCACTTAATTGGATAAGTTCAGGTGTTAATTCTGGTCGAATATCTCTAATTTCTTTAATTGCTTTCAATTTATCTATATTGACATCTTCACTTGGTTGTTGTTGTATATCCATAACATATCCTTGAATGGTACGTGGACCAAACGGTACAACAACTCTTACACCCACTTTTATAAAATCTTTTAAATGGTCAGGTACGAGATAATCGAATTTAAAATCAACACTCTTAGAAGGAATATCTACAATGACCTTCGCAATCATTATTGCCACCTAGTTTCCAGTTCATCTAAAATTTGTTGTGCAAGTTGCACTTTCTTTCCTTTTTTTATATTAATACGTTGTCCATCTTTAAAATGCATAGTGAGTTCATTATCATCAGATTGAAATCCAATGGTCTGATCTCCTACATTATTCGAAATAATGACATCCGCATTTTTACGTTTTAATTTATCTTGTGCATAAGCATTAATATTTTGGGTTTCAGCTGCAAATCCGACCAAGTATTGATGTGTTTTATGTTCACCTAAATATTTCAAAATGTCCTTTGTTCGCTTAAAAGTGACAGAAAGATTGCCATCTTGTTTTTTCATTTTATGATTCAATACATCGGCCGGCGTATAATCTGAGACGGCTGCTGCTTTAACAACAATATCTTGTTCTTCATATCGACTTGTAACTGCATTAAACATTTCTTCTGCACTTTCTACATGAATGACTTCTACATTCTCTGGATTATCAAGTTGCGTTGGTCCTGCCACAAGCGTCACCTTTGCACCTCTTTTAGCTAAAGCTTCTGCAATTGCATATCCCATTTTTCCAGAGGAACGATTAGATACAAACCTTACTGGATCAATTACTTCAATTGTAGGACCGGCAGTAACTAAAGCATGTTTCCCTTCAAAAGAAGTATGAGATATGTGTGATAGTTCATTCTTATCTTTAAAATAATCATTTATGATTTTGACAATTTGAAGAGGTTCCTCCATACGTCCCTTTGCAATGTACCCACATGCTAAAAAACCATCTCCAGGTTCAATAAAATGATATTCATCGTCTTTTAATACAGAAATATTATGTTGCGTACGTTTATTTTCATACATATGAACATTCATAGCTGGAGCAATAAATTTAGGGGTTTCTGTAGCAAGTAGCGTTGATGTGACGATATCATCAGCAATACCTACACTTAATTTGGCAATAGTATTAGCGGTAGCAGGTGCAACAACGATACAGTCTGCCCAATCACCTAATGCTATATGTTGAATGTCTTCAGGATTTTCTTCAATAAATGTATTGGTATATACAGGGTTTCTACTAATGGCTTGAAAGGCTAAAGGTGTAACAAATTCTTGTGCATGATCAGTGAGCATTACTCTTACATCATAATTCGCTTGCGTAAGTTTACTAGTTAAATCAATTGCTTTATAAGCAGCAATGCCTCCTGTAACAGCTAATAGAATGTTCTTCATGATTCGACTCCTTTAGTTATATTTATAGTCTTCACTTTTAAATTTATTATACACAACTAAGATGAAAAACTAAAAACACGGGAGTAGAACAGATTTTTAATTCACTGTTCTACTCCCGCAAGATTAACTGATTCTAAAAACGCTTATATAAGTACATTTTCAATTGAATCAGAGATTGCAAAAATGTTTAAAAGTCTGAAATACATGGTAACTTATATTTCAGAACAACAACTTAACTGATAACAAAATAATTTTATTTATGCTTGAAACTCTTCAGGTACAACAGGTGAAATTTTTCCGCTTGCGATCTCTTCTAGTGCTTCACCTACAGGTTTTGCTGAATGATAACCCTTTAGTAATGCAGTTTCAGGCTTTTCGTCTAATTCACGTGCACGTTTAGCAGCTGTTGTTGCAATTAAATATTTTGAATTAATTTGTGATTGTAATTGATTTAACGGTGGGTTTAACATTATTTCTTTGCCTCCAATAACATTTTTCTATATATCGCTTCAACGCGTTCTCTTTTTAAGTGCTCGGCTTCTACAATTGATTGAATTCTTTCTTTAGCCAAATGAACTTCATCATTAACAACGACATAATCATAAAGATTCATCATTTCTACTTCTTTACGTGCTTCATTTACCCTACTTTGAATCTTTTCATCTGTTTCTGTACCGCGACCAATAAGACGTTCTTTCAAATGATCTAAGCTTGGCGGTGCAAGAAAGATAAATAATGCGTCAGGAAATTTTTTTCTTACTTGTTTCGCACCTTCAACTTCAATTTCTAAAAACACATCATGACCTTCAGCCATTGTATCTTTAACATATTGTACGGGTGTCCCATAGTAATTTCCTACATATTCGGCATATTCAATAAATTGATCTTCTTGAATTAATGCTTCAAATTCTTCTTTCGTTTTAAAAAAGTAATCTACACCGTTAACTTCTCCTTCTCGCATTTGACGCGTAGTCATCGAGATTGAGTATTTATATGATGTAGTTGGATCGTCAAATATCTCTTTACGAACAGTTCCTTTACCTACTCCTGAAGGACCTGAAAGAACAATTAGTAATCCTTTTTCATTATCCATGCCTTACGACCTCTCTAAGCTATTCTTCTATTATTTAAATATGATATCACATTGTTGTTTACGTTGTATAGAGTGTACTAGGATAAACTTAACTCATGACGCTCTATTGTTACCATGTTACAATATAATGAATGACAAAACTGAAGGTGGAAAAAATTATGGCTTATGATGGCTTATTCACAAAAAAGATAATAGAATCACTACAATTTTTAGTAACAGGTAGAATTCACAAAATTAATCAACCAGAAAATGACACAATCATTATGATTATTCGTCAAAATCGTAAAAACCATCATCTATTGTTATCTATTCATCCCAATTTTTCAAGAATGCATCTCACCAATAAAAAGTACGACAATCCCTTTGACCCACCAATGTTTGCACGTGTCTTTCGTAAGCATTTAGAGGGAGGTATTGTTAAATCAATACGACAAATCGGTAATGATCGTAGAGTAGAAATTGACATTGAAAGTAAAGATGAAATTGGCGATACGATATATCGAACAGTGATATTGGAAATCATGGGTAAACATAGTAATTTAATACTAGTAGATGATCAATATAAAATTATAGAAGGCTTTAAACACTTGACGCCAAATACAAATCAGTATCGTACAGTGATGCCTGGTTTCAAATATGAAGCTCCTCCTACTCAAAACAAACGAAATCCATATGATATTTCAAGTGATGAAGTGCTCAAATTCGTTGACTTTAATTCCGGAAAAATTGCTAAACAATTACTCAATGCGTTTGAAGGCTTTAGTCCTCTAATTACAAATGAAATTACAAATCGTTACCAATTTATGAATCAAGATACTCTACCTCAAGCTTTTGAAGAAGTGATTGACCAAACATTAAAAGTACCCGTACCAGTATTTCATAAAAATCATGAAACAGGTAAAGAAGATTTCTATTTTATGAAATTAAAACAATTCTCGGATGATATTGTTATCTATGATTCATTACATGATTTGTTAGATCGTTATTATGATGCTAGAGGTGAGCGAGAACGTGTAAAACAACGTGCGAATGATCTAGTACGCTTCGTACAACAACAATTACAAAAATATCAACACAAGTTAAGTAAACTTATAGACGAATACGAAAGTGCTAAAGATAAAGACACACAACAATTATACGGTGAACTCATTACTGCTAATATTTATCGTATTCAACAAGGTGACGCGTCTATAAACGTTCTAAATTATTATACTAATGAAGAAGTAACGATTCCATTAGACCCTACTAAATCACCATCTGTGAATGCTCAATACTACTATAAGCAATATAATCGAATGAAGACACGAGAAAAAGAACTCGATCTTCAAATTGCTCTTACACGTGAAAATATTGACTATTTTGCCAATATTGAACAGCAATTAGAACATATTACAGTTGATGAAATTGATGACATTCGTGATGAATTGGCAGAACAAGGATTTATGAAACAACGTAAAAATACTAAAAAGAAAAAACAAGATAAAATCCATTTACAAACATATATCTCTTCAGATGGAGACACGATTTTAGTAGGTAAAAATAACAAGCAAAATGATTATTTAACAAATCGTAAAGCTCAAAAATCACATATATGGTTCCATACTAAAGATATTCCAGGTTCGCATGTTGTCATTTTAAATGATGCACCGAGTGAGACTACGATAAAAGAGGCAGCAATGCTTGCGGGATATTTCTCTAAAGCTGGAAATTCTGGTCAGATACCGGTAGACTATACAGAAATCAAAAATGTCCATAAACCTTCTGGCGCTAAACCAGGATTTGTCACATATGATAATCAAAAAACGTTATATGCAACACCTGATTATGACCAAATCCAGCGTATGAAGCAGGATAAAAATTAAAAAAATAAAAATCCGTAGATGCTTTTTTTAAGTCATCTACGGATTTTATATATCATAGTGTCTATTTTTCTGGTAATGCAAGTTGGAAACTTACTCCAAATTTATCTTGCACCCATGCAAACTCACGAAATGGTGGCATAGAAGTTTTAGGCATCAGTATAGCACCTTCTTTTTTTAGACCATTAAATAAGCGTTCCATTTCCATAGCATCTTCAACAGTGATATATAAAGAGATGGAAGGATTCATTGGTAATTCTTCACCATTATCGGCATCTATCGCCATGAATACTTGACCATTTAATGTGAAAATAGAATGTTGAACTGTCCCAGGTTCTCCAGGACCATCTTCTCCGTATTTTACCATTGTTAAAATCTCACTGTTTTTAAATAAGCTTGTATATAAATTGACTGCTTCTTCAGCTTGATTATTAAACATTAAAAATGGTGTTACTTTAGGTATTTCCATTGTAATCCTCCTATAATTTATAATTAATGTCTATTTTAAACTATTTTTAAAAATAATAAAAAGTTAGCTATTAAGAACTTTGAATTAAAAGTAGCTTTAATTTTGAAAACTTTCCATAAACAGTTAAAATTAAATAAAAGTATAATAGGAGGCATTTAATATGATGCATTATATTCTACCACTATTAGCAATGGTCATCGTTTTATTAATCGGATGGGTGTTAATTAAAATCTTTATACGTTAAGTTAATTATAGATTGATATAAAAAGATACATATAAATATGTTGATTCATATTTATATGTATCTTTCTTTCTATATTTAGATTTTATCTTTTTGACGTAAACGTGCTTTGGCTTTTTTAAAGAAGTCACTTGTATGCTCAAAAGATTCCATTTGTGCGTGATGCATATGTTTAATACTTTCTTTAATAGTTAACACATGTGCTGTTTGTTTAAATTCTTTTTCACTGTATAAAAATTGATTCACATGTTTTAACTGATTATAAAATGCATTATTATCTTTGTCTTTAGACAACTTTATCACCCTTTAAGCGAAACTTAGAGATTATCGCGCCAATCCACTAATGTTTGAATATCATTTTCTGAAATTTTGCCTTCTTCTTTAGCTACTTCAATAAGTTCATTATAATTACTTAGCGTATAGAATGGTAGATTCGCTTGTTTGAACATGTCGTCTGCTTTAGCTAGACCATAAGTAAAGATTGCAACTACACCTACGACTTCAGCCCCTGCTTCTCTTAAAGCTTCCACTGCAGTAATTGACGATCCCCCTGTTGAAATTAAATCTTCCACGACAACGACTTTTTTATTTTTACTTTGTGCGCCTTCAATTTGATTTTGTTTACCATGACTTTTACTTTTAGATCGTACATAGTTCATTGGTAAGTTTAGTTTTTCAGAAATATAAGCAGCATGTGGAATACCAGCAGTTGCTGTTCCTGAAATAACCTCTACATTATCAAAATGTTCTGTAATAAGTTCACTTAATCCATCACGAATGTCTTGACGTACTTTAGGGTAACCTAATGTAATACGATTATCACAATAAATAGGTGATTTTATGCCTGAACTCCATGTGAATAAGTCATTGGGTGATAAACTTACTGCTTCAATATCTAATAATGATTTTGCTATGTGTTTTGACATATTAACTTAACCAACTTTCCTTTATTTTTGTATAACTCTCTTGTGGATGCTCACTTTGAGTTATTGGACGACCCACTACAATGTGAGTTGAACCTAATTGTTTCGCGTCTTCTGGAGTTGTAATACGTTTTTGATCATTCACCGCTGCACCTTTAGGTCTGATACCAGGCGTCACCTTTAAAAAGTCAGAACCTAGAGACTTTGTCAGTAATTTAGCTTCTAATGGTGAACATACTACGCCATCTAATCCTGACTCCTGCGCTAATTTTGCATAATTCAACACTGCTTCTTCAATAGACGTTTGGATATTTTGTTCTTGATGTAGCATTTCTTCAGTCGTTGATGTTAATTGAGTCACTGCTATTATTTTAGTAGTTTCATTATATTTACGTAACCCTTTTACAGCATGTTTCATCATTTCAGTTCCACCAGCAGCATGCACGTTAACTAAATCAACATTTAACTTACCTAAACCCTCCATAGCTTTTTGAACTGTATTAGGAATATCGTGTAACTTAAGGTCTAAAAATATATCATGTCCACGTTCTTTTATTTTCTTAATTAAAGCTGGTCCAGTTTGATAATATAATTCCATTCCTACTTTTACAAAAAGTGGTTCATCAAATTGATCTAAAAAATCAAGAACATGATCCTCAGAATCAAAATCTAAAGCTATAATTGGTAAATCTCTCATTCATTAAACTCCTTTAAATAACTCACTTTTATTTTAAAAAGAAGCGACTTGTGCTTAAACATAAAGCAAGTTAACACATAAGTCGCTTATAATTACGGCATTACATATTTCTCATTGAAAATGTCATACTTTCAATGACATTTGTTAATGCACTTGCAGTATCTAATGAAGTTAAACATGGCACTCCGTTTTCTACAGTAGTACGTCGAATTTGGAAGCCATCTCTTTCAACTTCTTTACCTTTTGTCATTGTGTTAATAACAATTTGTACATCCCCATTTTGGATACGTGTTAATAAATCATCTTCTCCACCGATTTTACCAACAACTTCAACAGGGATATTGTGCGCTTCTAATTTTTGTGCAGTACCTTGTGTAGCTAAGATTTTATAACCTACTTCATTTAAACGGTGCGCAATATCAACGATTTCTTCTTTATCTTTATCACTTACTGTCATTAATACGGTACCATGATCTTTTACTTCTACACCACTACCTGTTAAACCTTTATATAAAGCTTTTTCAAGTGTTAAATCTTTACCCATCACTTCACCGGTAGATTTCATTTCAGGTCCAAGTGTCACGTCAACATTTTTTAATTTATTAAAACTAAATACCGGTGCTTTAACAAACACACCCTCTGAATATGGTTGAATACCTTGTTGATAGCCTAAATCTTTAAGTTTTGTGCCCATTATCGCTTGCATGGCAAGTTGTGCCATTTGAATATCAGTAATTTTACTTAAGAAAGGCACTGTACGACTTGCACGTGGGTTAACTTCTAATACATACACACCATCATGTGCAATAACGAATTGAATATTGATGAGACCCACAATGTTTAATCCTTTAGCTAATTTAATTGTATAATCTTCGAGTGTATTTATTTCTTCATCGCTCAATGTTTGTGGTGGATACACTGCAATTGAATCACCGCTATGAACACCTGCACGTTCAATGTGCTCCATAATACCCGGAATAATAACTGTTTCACCATCAGAAATTGCATCGACTTCTATTTCTTTACCTGTTAAATATCTATCCACTAATACTGGATGTTCTGGACTTGCTTTAACAGCTTGTTCCATATAGTCTTCTAATTCTGCATCACTATTTACAATTTCCATGGCACGGCCACCTAATACATAAGAAGGTCGTACAACTACTGGATAACCAATTTCACGTGCATTTTCTAATGCTTCTTTAGGAGAAGTGGCTGTTTTACCTTTAGGTTGTGGCACATCAATTTTTCTTAAAAGTGCTTCAAATTCTTTTCTATCTTCTGCACGATTTAAATCTTCTAATGATGTTCCTAAGATTTTCACACCATGTTTAGCTAATTTATCAGCTAAATTGATTGCTGTTTGACCACCAAATTGAACTACTACACCTTTAGGTTGCTCTAAATTAATGATATTCATTACATCTTCTTCAGTTAGCGGTTCAAAATATAATTTATCTGAAATTGAAAAGTCTGTTGATACTGTCTCTGGATTATTATTAACAATGATTGCTTCATATCCGGCATTTTGAATTGCCCAAACTGCATGCACTGTCGCATAATCAAACTCTACACCTTGTCCGATACGTATTGGTCCAGAACCTAATACTAAAATTTTCTCTTTATCTGTAACTATAGATTCATTTTCTGTTTCATATGTTCCGTAATAGTATGGTGTAGATGATTCAAATTCTGCTGCACACGTGTCTACCATTTTATACACAGGTTTAATATCATTATCTTGACGTAATTGATATACTTCTTCTTCAGTCATATCAAAGCGATGAGCAATCACTTTATCACTGAAACCATAATCTTTTGCATATTTAAGATATTCTAAGTCTCCTGGATGCGCTTTAAGTTCATGTTCAATATGAATAATATTAAGGAATTTATTTAAGAAGAAATAATCAATTTTAGTCATTTCATGAATTTCTTGTAATGATGTGCCACGTCGAATCGCTTCACCAATAAAGAATAAACGCTCATCATCTTGATGACTAATACGTTCTTTAATGTAGTCTAAGTCATAACTTTCACCGTTTGGTAAACCAAGATGATGGACACCATATTCTAATGAACGAATCGCTTTTAATAATGATTCTTCATATGTACGACCAATAGCCATCACTTCACCAGTAGCCTTCATTTGTGTTCCTAATTCACGTTCACCTTTTTCGAATTTATCAAATGGGAAACGTGGAATTTTTGAAATGACATAATCAAGTGTTGGTTCAAACGCAGCATAAGATGTTCCAGTTATAGGATTTAGCATCTCATCTAATGTTAAACCAACCGCAATTTTAGCCGCTAATTTAGCAATTGGATAGCCTGTTGCTTTTGATGCTAGTGCAGATGAACGAGACACACGTGGATTAACTTCAATAATGTAATAATTTAATGAATATGGATCTAAAGCCAGCTGTACATTACAACCACCTTCAATACCTAAAGCACGAATCACTTTAAGCGATACATCACGTAACATTTGGTATTCAACATCTGATAGTGTCTGACTAGGAGCTACAACAACTGAATCTCCAGTATGGATACCTACTGGGTCAATATTTTCCATATTACATACTACAATGGCATTGTCATTTTTATCACGCATCACTTCATATTCAATTTCTTTATATCCTGCTATTGATTTTTCAATTAAACATTGAGTCGCTGGACTATAATGTAATCCATTACTTACAACTTCTTTTAATTCTTCATCATTATGACAGATACCACCACCAGTACCCCCCATTGTAAAGGCAGGACGTACAATTAATGGATATCCTACTTGTTCTTTGAATGCAAATGCTTGTTCTACAGTATTTACTATATCACTTTCAGGTACCGGAACATCTAATTCATTCATCAATGATCGGAATAATTCTCTATCTTCTGCTTGTTGTATAGATTCTAATTTTGTACCTAATAACTCTACATTATTTGCTTTTAATACACCGCTATCATGTAATTGTATTGCCATATTTAAACCTGTTTGTCCACCTAATGTAGGTAATAATGCATCAGGTTGTTCTTTACGAATGATACGTGCAATAAAGTCATGAGTTAAAGGTTCAATATATACTTTATCTGCAATTTCTTTATCAGTCATAATGGTTGCAGGATTTGAGTTTACTAAAATAACACGGTATCCTTCTTCTTTTAAAGCAAGACACGCTTGTGTTCCAGCATAGTCAAATTCTGCAGCTTGTCCAATAATAATAGGACCTGAACCAATTACTAAAATCGTTTTAATATCGTCACGTTTAGGCATTCGTTTTACTCTCCTTTTTATTATCTTTAAAATCTCTCATCATGTCTAAGAACTCATCAAATAAGTAATTTGAGTCACTTGGGCCTGGTCTTGCCTCTGGATGATATTGCACTGAAAAGGCTGGTAATGTTTTATGTCTTAATCCTTCAACCGTACCATCATTTAAAGCAATATGTGTCACTTCTAAATCTGTATTTTCTAATGAGTCTTTATCAATAGCATAACCGTGATTTTGACTTGTGATATCTACTTTACCTGTGCGTAAATCTTTTACAGGATGATTCGCACCACGATGTCCGAACTTCATCTTAAATGCTTTGGCACCTTGAGATAATGCAAATAACTGATGACCAAGACAAATGCCAAAGAATGGTATATTTCCTAAAACACCTTTAATCATATCTAAGGCAACATTAACTTCTTCTGGATCTCCAGGTCCATTTGAAAGCATGACACCATCTGGTGACATTGCTAATATTTCCTCTGCTGAAGTATCATAAGGTACTACAGTAACATTACATCCTCTTGAATTAAGCTCTCTAACAATATTTTGCTTTTTACCAAAGTCTAATAACACGACGCTTAAATCTGAGCCTGTTGATACATACGGTGTTTTTGTTGACACAGTAATTACCTCATCACGAGGTAATTCTGCAGTTTTTAAGTTAGCTGCAAGTGATTCAATTTCCTCTTTATTGTCAGTAAATCCTGCTTTTAATACACCATATTTTCTAATTTTTCTAGTAATACTGCGTGTATCTACCCCTGAAATACCAGGAATTTGATATTGAACAAGCACTTCATGTAATGTTTTTTGTTTTCTAAAATTACTTGGATGCGTACTTGCTTCCTTAACCACTACCCCATTTAATGTAGGTGTAAGTGATTCAAAATCGTCTCTATTAATACCATAATTTCCAATTAAAGGATAAGTAAATGTAACAATTTGACCAGTATATGATGGATCAGAAATCGTTTCTTGATATCCAGTCATCGCTGTATTAAATACAATTTCACCGATTGATAATTGATCTGACCCTAATTTATATCCTTCATAATATGAACCATCTTCAAATACGAGATATCTACGTTCAAACATTTTACTTGTCCTCCTTAAATTTAACTTCACCCTCAACCATTGTTAAAACAGGGTTACCATATACTTTATATCCTATAAATGGTGTATTATCTGCTTTAGATAAGAAGTCTTCACCACGAATTTCTCTTTCTTCATCTAAATTGATGATTGTTAAGTCTGCATAGCTGCCTTCTTCTAATTTTCCATAAGGTAAATCAAATATTTGTGCTGGTTTAATTGTTAAGTAATCAACAAGTTGTTGTAATGACCAGTCTCCATTTTTAACAAAATGAGTATATAATAATGGGAAGGCTGTTTCACTTCCTACAATACCAAATGGTGCTTTTGTCATTGGCTGAGCTTTTTCTTCTTTGGCATGAGGCGCGTGATCTGTAGCAATACAATCAATGGTACCATCTAGTAATCCTTCTAATAATGCATCTCTATCTTCTTTACTTCTTAATGGTGGATTCATTTTAAAAATGGCATTATCACCTGGAACATCATCTTCAGTTAATAACAGATGATGTGGTGTCACTTCAGCAGTAACATGAATGCCTGCTGCTTTAGCATCACGAATTGCTCTTACACTTTCTTTTGTTGAAACGTGGCACACATGATAGTGACAATTTGCTGCTTCTGCTAATAAAACGTCTCGTGCAATTTGTACAGATTCACAAATGTTTGGAATGCCAGGAATACCTAATTCTTCACTACGTTTACCTTGATGCATTGCACCACCATAAATTAAGCTATTATCTTCACAATGAGCAACAACTGCTTTATTTAATTTTGCAGCTTGTTGCATCGCTTCATACATCATTGCTGACTCCTGAACACCTACACCATCATCTGTAAATGCAAATGCACCCTCTTTTGAAAGTGCTTCAAAATCAACATGCTCTTTACCAGCTTGACGAATTGTAATTGATGCATAAGGTAAGACACGGACTTGTGCATTTTCTTTAATTAATGATTGCAACTGATCCATGTGTTCTACTGTATCAGGTACAGGACGTGTATTAGGCATAGGACATACTGTTGTAAACCCGCCACGTGCAGCTGCTTTTGTTCCAGTTTCAATTGTTTCTTTATGTTCTCCACCTGGTTCTCTTAAATGTACATGCACATCTACTAGTCCTGGTGCTACAAACTGACCATTTGCATCAATGACTTCAGTACCTTCATCAATATTAATATTTTCATTCATTTCCTTGATATATTGTCCATCAATTAAAATTGACGTTGATTTAAGTTCACCATTGTCTAAAATTTTAGCATTTTTTATAAGTTTCATAATTATTCTCCTTTTCTTGATAAAAGTTTATCTATTACAGCCATTCTTAAATACATTCCATTTTCCATTTGTTTAAAGATTCTTGACTTAGGTGCTTCAACTAGTTCACTATCGATTTCTACGCCACGATTTACTGGAGCAGGATGCATCACTATCGCATCATCTTTTAAACGACGATACCTTTCTTTAGTTAACCCATATTGTTCATGATAATGATCAGCTTTAAAGTTTGCTTCATCAGTAATACCATGTCTTTCATGTTGAACTCTTAAAAGCATAATGATATCAACTTTATCAATCACATCATCAATATTTACATAGGGAGCATCTAATGTTTCATCTACCCATTCATTAGGACTTGAGAACATTACTTTAGCGCCAAGTGAGGTTAAACTTGTATAATTACTTCTTGCTACACGAGAATTTTTAATATCTCCACATATTAAAATATTTAATCCTTCAAACGTTTCGTATTCTTCATAAATCGTCATTATATCCAATAAGCTTTGAGTAGGATGCTGACCACTACCATCTCCAGCATTTGCAATCGGAATATTTAAATTTTCTAGTTCTTCGTAATATGCATTTTGAGGATGTCTAATGACTAATAAATTGACGCCAATACTCTCTAACGTTTTACAAGTGTCATAAAGTGATTCTCCTTTTTGTACTGAAGAAGTGCTTGTTTCAAAGTTAACTTGTTTCAATCCAAGATTAAGTTCAGCTACTTCAAAACTGCATTTTGTACGTGTTGAATTTTCAAAGAATAAGTTAGATACATATTTTCCTTCATACTGAGGGACAATTTCTTTTCCTGATTTAAAACGACTCGCTGTTTGAATAAGATTAAAAATATCGTCGTTTGTTAAATATTCCATTGAAAATAAATTTTTCATGACCTGCCTCCTAAAAGATCCTCTTTTATTTAATGTCTGATTCTTCTTTTTCTTTTGGCAAAATAAGATTTAATATGATTCCTGATAATGCTGCTAAAGCCATGCCTTCAATTTGTAGGTTCACACCAAGACTTTTTAAATTGATAAGTAAATTTCCAATACCAACTACTAGTACTACTGATGCAATAACTAAATTACGATTACTAGCAAAATCAACACGACTTTCTACCAACATTCTAAGTCCACTTGCTGCAATAATACCGAATAATAAGATAGATACACCACCCATAACTGGTGTAGGAATTGATGAAATTAATGCTGAGAACTTACCTATAAATGATAAGATAATTGCAATCACTGCTGCGCCACCAATGACATAGATACTATATATTTTTGTAATTGCGAGTACACCAATATTTTCGCCATAAGTTGTACTAGGCGGTCCTCCAATAATACTAGCGAACATTGTTGAAACACCATCACCTATAATTGAACGATGTAAACCTGGATTTTCAAAGAAATTACGTCCTACAATTTTATTAATTACCATTTGATGGCCAATATGTTCACTGACTGTTACAAATACTATAGGCAACATGACTAAAATAAGTCCGATATGTATCGATGGAACATAATCTTTAAATGGTAAATATATATCTGGAAAATCTAGCCAACTGGCTTTAGCAATTGGTTTGAAATTAACAATGCCTACAAAAATTGACACAATATAACCTACAATAATTCCTATTAATACAGGAATAAGAGAAAGGAAGCCTTTAAAGAATCCTTGAACAATAATAGTTACAAGTAAGGTTACTAATGCTACTAATAAATAGCTTAAATTGTAACCCTTCATATCTCCTGAATTCTCATAAATTGCCATGTTTACTGCTGTTGGTGCGAGACTTAAACCAATGACCATAATAACTGGACCAACAACAACTGGTGGTAAAAGATGCATCAACCAACCGGTACCACTTAATTTTATGAAGATACCAATAACGATATACATTACGCCACTAGCGAATAATGCGACAAGCATATCTCCTAAACTGTGTGTACTTAACCCCGTAATAATTGGAGTAATAAATGCAAAGCTTGAACCTAAATAGGCAGGTATCTTTGCTTTAGTAATTAATATATATAGTAATGTTCCTATCCCAGATGCTAATAATGCTGCAGAAATAGGTAACCCTGTTAAAAATGGAACAAGGACAGTTGAACCAAACATTGCAAATAGATGTTGTAAGCTTAAAAACGCCCATTGTGCTGGTTTTGGTTTATCTTTTACATCTAGTACTGGTTTGACAGTACGTTTAAACATTTGCTCATTTTCCATGAAATGTTCTTCCTTTCTAAAAAAGTCTCTTTACACTATGGTAAAGAGACTAAAATAAATTAATGAAATATTATAAAAAGCTTCTTTAAGTTTTTTATAACATGACATAGGAAAAGTATTTAATTTAAGTGAGACATATCATCTATCCAATTAATAAATACATTACACGCTCACCATTAAATACTTTACCTTTTTCAGTCTCTCGTACTGGTTTAAAAGGTTAGTTATTCAATTACTACTGCATTTCTATCATCTATTTCTTCAAGATAAACAGATACTGCTTCATCTTTTGCAGTAGGTATATTCTTTCCAACAAAGTCTGCTCTAATTGGCAGTTCACGATGGCCACGATCCACAAGGGCAGCGAGGCCAATTTTTATAGGTCGAGAATGTAATAAAATTGCATCTAAAGATGCTCTAACTGTTCGTCCAGTATAAAGTACATCATCAATAATGATCACTATCTTATCTGTAACATCTTGATCAATTTCAATGGCATCTTTAGTGATAGGCTTTTTCGAGTTTTCAATATCATCTCTAAAATGAGTAATGTCAATCGTACCTGTTGGAACTACATGATGTTCAATTTGTTTAATTTTTTCTTGAATACGACGTGCTAAAAATTCGCCTCTTGTTTTAATACCTAAAAGAACAAGTTGTTCAGTTCCTTTATTATATTCTAGAATTTCATGTGCTATACGTGTAACAGTACGTTGTATAGCTGCTTCGTCCATAATAATACGTTCTGACATGATTACACCTCTTAAAAGAAAAAACCTCATGCCTTTTACAAAGACATGAGGTTTAATGTATATAAAAATATTTTATATGATTCGTCTGATAACAATCGAACAATTAAAGTTAATCATATTTATATCATTAGTCACCCTGTCTTTTGAGCCTCTCTGGACTCTTTTTAAAAGACACTGTTTTGTTTAATTTTAACTGTTATTAGCTTAAATCTTTTTAGTTCATAAGTCAATATGCTTTCTTTTAATTTACGACTTTGTTCTCTAATTTTATGATTCTCTTAATCGAATATCTTCTAATAGCGATTGAAACTCTTGAGGTAACTCAGCATGACGTTCAATATATTCATGAGTGACAGGATGTTCAAAACCAATAACTCCAGCATGTAAAGCTTGTCCACCAATATCTAATGTTTTTCTAGGACCATATTTAGGATCTCCAACAAGTGGGAACCCAATATATTTCATATGAACACGAATTTGATGAGTACGACCTGTTTCTAATTGACATTCAATTAATGTATAGTCATTGAAATGTTCTATTACATTAAAATGAGTCACTGCTTCTTTTCCATCATCAACAACATCCATAGATTGACGGTCTTTTTTGTTTCTGCCTATTGGAGCATCAATTGTTCCATAATCATGAGGGATATTACCATGTACTAAAGCTGTATACTTACGCTTTACTGTTTTATCCATAAGTTGTTCTACTAGACCACGATGTGCTATATCATTTTTAGCTACCATAAGTAAACCAGACGTATCTTTATCAATACGATGAACAATACCAGGACGTATCTCTCCATTGATACCTGATAAATCTTTAATTTGATACATTAACCCATTAACTAATGTACCTGTATAATGACCTGGTGAAGGGTGTACAACCATGCCTTTAGGTTTATAAACAATGGCTACATCTTCATCTTCATAATAAATATCTAAATTGAGATTCTCCGGTAAAATATCGGCTTCAACCACTTCTTTTTCAGTCACTTGAATCTCATCATTTAATTTAACTTTATAATTTGATTTGATTATTTTACCATTAACAGTGACTAAATCATTTTTAATCCAATCTTGAAGTTGACTTCTAGACCACTCACTATTGAAATCAGATAATAATTTATCAATACGCTGACCTACGAGTGCTTCATCTTCTATTTTATATTCATACGTTTCCACTACGTGCCCTCCTATTCTTTTTTAGTTGCATCCTTAACCAATGCAATAATGACAAAAATAACACCAATTGTTAAGCTTGAATCTGCGATATTAAAAATTGGAAAATCATATCCAAAAATATTTGTATCAATGAAATCAACAACTTCACCATTGAATAAACGATCGATAAAGTTACCTAATGCACCAGCAAATAATAAGCTAATTGCAACTTGCATAAACGCATTATATTTAGTTTCTTTAATATAAAATATAATAAGTACAGCTAAAATAATAAGAGTAATAATATAGAAAAATCCCATTTTACCACTTAAAATCCCCCATGCTGCACCATTATTTCTATGTGATGTAATATTTAAAAAATGAGGAATCACTTCATAAGAATCACCAATGTTCATGGTTGCTGTAATTATTTTTTTAGTTAATTGGTCTATAATTAAAATCACGATGGCTACTATTAAAGATAAACCAATATAATATTTCTTTTTCATTCATGTGCCTCCATTCAGCCCTCAACTCTTTGACAACACTCTACATTATAGCCTACTACTTAGCATAAAAAAAGCTACAATCTTCTATGTCATATTTGTGTTACTTTTAGGATGAATATAATTAAATTGATCGACTTGATCAACATCTACAAAACGTGTTGTAATTTCGTAAGGTTTTCTGAAATTCATATCAGAGACTATTAAAGAGCCATCATTATTGACTTGTTCTACATAAGCAACATGTCCATGTTTTCCTTTTGGATAATGTAAAATAGAACCCTTAGTTGGATTTTCATTGACTGTATACCCTTGTTTCTTAGCCTTATTTGCCCAATGTTTAGCGTCACCCCATTGGTTACTTATTAAATGATGGTCTTCTTTTACTCGATCAAATACATAGTAAGTACATTGACCTTTAGCGTATGTGTTATATTTCATAGGATTTTTTTTCCAAAAATGAATTGTAGGTTCAGTCATATCTTGATTGTCTAGACCATCAAAAACTGCACCGGCCGTAAATATCATGCACACAAACACCATTAAAAAAATCCATTTTTTCATTTCATCACTCTACCTCTATAAAATTAAATCTAAACTGGATACCATCTGGACCTTTTATATTGATATGATGTGTTTCTGGATAATGAAAGTCAACGATAGATAAACCATAAGTATGTTCATTATCTATTCGCTTTATTTTTGAATTCCATTGATTCATTGAAAGATGACAATAATATTGTTCAGAAGCTAAATAAAACGATTCATCATCTAAATATGCAGAAGGTACTAGTCCAAAATGGTTTAAATAATACTCTCTTACTTCATTTAATCGAATGGTTTTTAAACTAATATTCCCAATTTTACTATCATTAGGTAAACCTTGCCATCCGATGGTGGATGCATATGGTAATAATGAAGAAACATCGAGCGGCTTAATATTGAGTCTAATCCATTCACTTTCTTGTTTCCAATCAGAAATCGCTTTATCAACATAAAATTTAAACATATGACCTTCTGGATCTTCGACAAAAATAAATGTACATACATTTTGTTCTCCACCATTAATTGGTAACTCATAATCATTTAACTTTTCGATTAGATCTGCCAGATGTTGTTTATTGGATAATTGAATTCCTATATAAAATAAACCAGCTTCTTGAGATAAAGGATTTCGTCCAGACTTTATCTCTCTTAAAGTAATATAATGGTGACTGTCTCCAACTTGATATTTGACAGCGGTTAATGTCTCTTCCACTTTTTTAAACCCTAATAATTCTTCATAGAACGGTTGTAAAGTACGTAAATCTCTTACATTTAAAGTGATACCATTAATAAAATGTGCATCATTATCATGAAACATAGGACACCTCCTAAATTTTAAAATCTCTCTTTCAATTTAAAAAAGCTATGATTAATGATTATTCTATAATAAAATATTTAAAATTTTATCAGTCTTAATGCGTAATATTCAACTATTTAGACTAAAAAAGCTTTCGATAGAGAGAACTTCATTGCGTGTCCATCGAAAACTTTTAAATATATATAAAGTACATTATTTTTTAGCTAAAACTTTATTGTAGATTCTTGTACCAACACATGCACCAATCATTACACCAGTAGTCATAGCAAGATTAGTAAAAATTTTATTAACGGAATCTTGTTTATCTTTTTCATAACTAGCTAAATGATTCATATGCTGTTTGAATACACCCATCACAAACTTATGTGCAATGGCTTGAGTAAACTTATAAACTCCCCATGGTAATGTTGATTCATATTCTTGCAACGCTGCAATACCTTCGTTGGTATCTAATATACGTCTAAATTCAAATCGTGCATTACTACTGTCTTTAACCATAGCTAAATCTCCACCAACAATTTTATACACAATCATTTCATTAATAGGATCATGATTATCTCTTTTCATTTTTAAAATACATTTCCTTATTAATGGTAATTGAATATTAAATTCATGCTCATTAATGGTACCATTTACTAAATGGAGCGTGATATTATTAATAAATTCTGCATATTCTCTTGTTACATCCTGTATCGAATAACTTTCCGGAATTCTAAAACGCGTCATTGCTCTAACATCTTTAACTTCATCTCTCTTATTTTGATTTGATTTAGATTGTTTTGTAGTTATTATTTGTTGTTCATCTTGTTTTTCTTTAAGTGCTTTTTTCACATTTTCTTTACTATTCATTTTCTCTTTAATCCAATATCGACTTAACCGAATAAGGATGGTTGGTAAGTGCAATATAAACAAATGTTTATCAAGAATAGTCGCTATACGTTCAAATAATTCTTGATAATTCATTACCTTAGGCCTTGTAATATTAAATACTTCATTTTCTTGTGGAGAACGTTCAACTAACATAGCTAATTTATCAATAACATCATCAATAGATACTGGCGCAATCATATTGTGAGCCCAGTTCGGTAGAATCATTGCTGGCAAACGCTCTATCATTCTTTTTAAAATAGGATATGAGCTACCTTTTGAACCTATAATTAGACCAGCACGTAATGTGCTTACAGGGATGTCATAATATCCTAATATTTTTTCACATTCTAACCGACTTTTTAAGTGAGGTGATAACTGAGTATCATTTGGGATAATACCACTCATAAATATAATATGTTTAACACCTTGCTTTTTTGCTGCACGTCCAAAATTATCAGCTAGTAGTGCATCCATATCTTCGAAATTCGCTTGTGTAAGTTTAGCACTTGGCATCATTGAATGAACAAGATATATCGCAGTATCTATACCTTCCATTACCTCAGTTATAGCATCTAAATCAAATAAATCCGCTGATTTCCAAGTTACATTTCTTTCATTTTTTTTATTTTGAGCATTTCTTGATATTGCGATAATCTCATGATTATCTTTTAATTTATCTTTTAAATGACTACCGATATATCCAGAAACCCCAGTTAGTAAAATCTTGCCCATAATTTTATCCCTCTTCCTATATCTATCATAAACATACGAGAAATATTCCATCACTTATTATGTGTTACAACCTAGTTCCTCTTCATCTAAACTTGAAACTCTATTCAGCTATATTTTCAAACTATTATTATTTAATATTTATATATTTTAAAAAAACGCTCGTAATCCTTAATTAGGTTACAAGCGTTCTATCTTTATTGAATTAAACTAAAGTTTTTACGACGTCTTGACAACGTGGACATAAATGATCAAGTTCACCAACAGATCCTAATGCTTCACTATAATTCCAACATCTTTCACATTTTTCACCTGAAGCATGGTCAATACGAATGTCACCATGTTGGTATTCATTTCCATTGTCTACTTTTTCAGTCACTTCAACTTGAGAGACGATAAATAATTGTTGTAAGTCATTAAATTGTTGTAAAAATTCTGCAGCTTTAAAGTGATCATTGTTTCCAATCACTACTTTAGCTTCAAGAGATTTACCGATAACTTTTTCATTACGTGCTGCTTCTAATGCACGGTTTACATCATCACGTAATGACATAAATTGATTCCATTTATCTAATAACTCTTGATCAACGTCCACAACTTTTGGCATATCTGCTAAGTGAACACTTTCTTCTTTAACATGTGGTGTATGAGACCATACTTCTTCGGCAGTGTGTACTAAAATAGGAGCAAGTAATTTAGTCATATCTACTAAAATTTGATACAACACTGTTTGCATGCTACGACGTTTATGTGCGTCTTTTTGTTCAATATACAGAATATCTTTACCATAATCTAAATAGAAGTTACTTAATTCAACATTGATAAAGTTTTGAACTTCTTGATAAATATTTAAGTAATCAAAGTTATCATAGTGATTAATAGTACTAGCAGTGAATTCACGTAAGCGATTCAATAAGTAGCGATCTACTTCTAATAATTCATGTTCAGGTACACTGTCTGTTTCAGGATTAAAGTCGTTAATATTACCTAACATAAATCTTAAAGTATTTCTGATTTTTCTATAAACATCAGACGTTTGTTTTAAAATTTCATCTGAAATACGTACATCTGCTAAATAGTCTGTACTACTTACCCATAATCGTGCAATATCTGCACCTTTTTGTTTTACTACTTGATTAGGCACGATAACGTTACCTAAAGATTTACTCATTTTTTTACCTTCGCCATCCATTACGAAACCATGTGACAATAAGAATTTATAAGGCGCTTGTCCTCTAGTCGCAACTGCTGTAGTAATTGAAGAGTTAAACCAACCACGATATTGGTCACTACCTTCAAAATATAAATCGGCTGGGAAATGCAATTCTGGACGAGTTTCTAACACGCCTCTATGAGATGAACCAGAGTCAAACCAAACATCCATAATATCTGTTTCTTTAGTAAATTCTCCATTAGGACTTCCAGGATGTGTGAATCCTTCAGGTAATAAATCTTTAGCTTCTCTTTCAAACCAAACATTTGAGCCATATTCTTCAAATAAATCAGCTACATGATTGACTGTTTCTTTTGTCATAATAATATCGCCATTTTCAGCGTAAAATACAGGCAATGGTACACCCCATACACGTTGACGAGAAATCACCCATTCACCACGGTCACGAATCATATTATAAATACGTGTTTTACCCCAATCTACTTTAAAATCAGTCTCTTCAATCGCATCTAAGATATCTTGTCTCACTTTATTAATTGAAGCAAACCATTGAGGTGTTGCACGGAAAATAACTGGTTTTTTAGTACGCCAATCATGCGGATAACTATGCGTAATAAAGTCTAATTTTAATAAGGCACCTTTATCAGTTAAAAGGTCTGTTACAGCTTTATTTGCTTTATCATAGAACATACCTTCAAATTGTCCGCCTTCTTCTGTGAAGACACCTTTATCATCCAAAGGACTAATGACAGGTAAATCGTATTTTTGACCTACAACATAGTCATCTTCCCCGTGTCCAGGGGCAGTATGTACACAACCAGTACCAGCATCAGTTGTTACATGACCACCATTAATGACTAATGACACTCGATCTATGAAAGGATGTTGTGTTTCAACATACTCTAACTCTTTCCCTGTAAATTCTTTTTCCAATTGAATAGTATCTTTATCCCAACCTAATGCTTCAGAAACACTTTCAGCTAAAGCTTCAGCAATCACGTATTTCTTACCATTTACATTATATTGACCATATTTCAAGTCTGGATGAACTGTAATTGCTACGTTAGAAGGTAATGTCCAAGGTGTAGTTGTCCAGATAATAAATTGAGCATCCTCATCGATAGTACCTTTTGAATCTTTAACATCAAAGGCTACATAAATAGATGCTGAACGTTTATCATGATATTCAATTTCAGCTTCAGCAAGTGAAGATTCACTTGATGGTGACCAATATACTGGTTTTTTACCTTTATAAATTAAACCTTTATCAGCCATTTCGCCAAACAAACGAATTTGAGCTGCTTCATATTCAGGTTTAAGAGTAATATATGGATTATTAAAGTCCCCACGTACACCTAAACGTTTAAAATCTTGTTTTTGAAGTTCAACTTGTTCTAAAGCAAATTCTTTACATTTTTCTCTAAACTCAGCAATTGACATTTTTTTGCGATCAACGCCTTTTTTAGTCAATGCTTGTTCAATTGGTAAACCATGTGTGTCCCATCCTGGAACGTAAGGTGAGTAAAATCCTTGCATCGTTTTATAACGTACAATAATATCTTTAATAATTTTATTTAATGCATGTCCCATGTGAAGATTACCATTTGCATAAGGTGGGCCATCATGCAAAATAAATGATTGATTTCCTTCATTTTTCTCTAAAGCTTTTTGATAATGATTATTTGCTTCCCATTGCTCTTGAATTTTTGGCTCTTTATTAGGTAAACCTCCTCGCATTGGAAAGTCAGTTTTTGGCATTAATAACGTTTCTTTGTAATTCATATTTTCCACTCCTTAAATATAAAAAGAACTCTAAGTTCAATTAATAGGGACGGGAAATCCGCGGTACCACCCTTCTTAACTCAACTTAGAGTTCTCTTCTTAATATTATAAAATTTTAATTTGCCAGTGATATAAAAAATAGACTTATATTAGGCTTCCACCGTGTCCTAACTCGCTGTGAAAAGTTTATTATTTTTTACGTGTCTGACATTTTATTAACTATTTATTTGATGATGATTCGCTACTTGAAACATCCTTATTTTCAGAAGTAGACTTATTTGTATTAGTTGTTTCATTAGAATTGATTGACTGATTTTCCTCATTTGATAATGTCTCAGTTGTTTCACTCGTTGGAGTTTCACTATTCGCATTTGGATTTACATCTTGTGGATTTAAATGCTGTATGTTTTCTTGTGTCACTTGTTCTGCATCAAAATCATAATTTAATAAGTAATCCCAATCATCATTTTTCAATAAATCCAGCTGTGCTTCTACAAGCATACGAAATCTTGATCTAAATATTTTAGATTGACGTTTCATATCTTCAGTTTGGAAAGATAAATGACGTGCTTTTTCAATAGCATCATTTACAATCACATCAGCTTGCGCTTTTGCTTTAGAGATAATTGCTTCTGATTCTTTTGTGGCAGCAATTTTTGTTTGTTCTCCAGCTTGTTGAGCTTGAATAAGCGCATCACTTACTGATTGATGAACATCTTGATAAGATTTAATATTAGTATCTCTCTCTTCAAGCACTTTTTCAAGTTGTTTTTTTTCTTCTTTAAGTCTTTCAATCTCATTACTTAATTGAGTTAAAAAGTCGCTAACTTCAGCAGGCTCCAAACCATTTTTCACTCTTGTAAATTCCTTATTTCTTATTTCATTAGGTGTAAAAGCCATCTGTTATCCTCCTTAAAACAAACCATCATAAAGGTGTTTTTATTATTTATCAATCAATATCATTTACTTAAATAGTGTTTGATACGTTATATGAACTTTTTCTTTTTTAGTTTTGCCACCTATATCAATAATTCGAGCACGTCCAAATCCTTGAATAGAGAGCAAATCATTGTTTTGAAGTTGAAAATCGGGAGAATCGATTAAAGTATGATTCACTTTTACCCGTTTTTTTTCAATTAATTGTTTAGCAATTGATCTAGATTTTCGAATCATTTCTTTTAAAACGACATCTAATCTTAAAGCACTGACTGTACTATGATGAATATTCCAATTCTCTTTTGATTGTATCATATCTTTAAATGGAATAGAATCAAGTTTGACTGTAGCACCTTTAATCTTTGTTAATTCCATCATAATATATGATTCCAATTGCTTTGTCAAAACAAACTGAATCGTATCACCAACAAGTATATCTCCTACTTGTTCTCTTTCTATACCTAAAGACATTAAAGTTCCAAGTACATGTTGATGTTGAATAGACACAAATTTCTCAGGATAATTAATTTGGATTAATACTTCTTCAAAATCACCTTCAGTAGGTTCAAAATAACTAGGCGCAATAATTGCTCTCTTTCTTTCTGCCGATTGACCACCGAAATAGCTCACTTTCATATCTTCAAAACTACCGACGATGACTTCTAATATATATTGTCCTCTAGGATCTAAAAATGAAGTCAATACAGGTGCATATTGTTGATTAACTTGTTCACATTTATCTAATAATTGATCAATAAGTGGTTGTTCTTCATTTCTAAAGTGCTGATAAATATCGATGATTAACGCCTCCTCTTTTAAGTGTTAAAGAGCCTGAGACATTATGCATATCACAGGCTCTACTAACTTATTATAAAATTATTTTAGTATTAAATAATTTAATATCATATCAAAAATACTTTTCAATCCATATTGAAATAATACAAGTACAAATAATGCTACAATTGATGAAATATCAATCATACCAATGGGTGGAATAATCTTTCTAAATGGCTCTAAGAAAGGTTCATATATCTTACTTAAAAATGATCCAAATTTAGATTCTCTAATTGTTGGAACCCATGAAGTAAAGAAATAAATAATCATTCCCCAATAATAAATTTGAACTAGTAATAATATAAAGTTAAATATACTAGCTAATATACCAACATCCATATATTATATTCTACTCCTTAAATTATTCGTAATGTTGTTGTGTATTCATCTGTTCAAGGTGATCGGTAATACTACCTGCCACCTCAACATTATCAGGTGTACAAAGGAAGATATCAGCACCTACACGTTGTATATCTCCGCCAATGGCATAAACTGTTCCACTTAAGAAGTCAATAATACGTTTCGCTGATACTTTATCAATACGTTGTAAGTTAACTAATGTCGCACGACGATTTTTAAGTTCATCTGCAATGTCTTGAGTATCTGAAAATACACGAGGTTCAAATAAGCACATTTTTGAATTTTCGTAATTACTATAACCTGTACCAGCTGATTGATTCATAGTAACAACATTTTTTGAATTAGACTTATTTGATGTATGTCCCATACGATAATTCCTTTCTTCAGTATTGTAATTTTTTGATACTTTCTTTTGAGGTACAGTTTTTAAGTGATTTTGATTATTCTGTGTTCTTTCAATAGGTTGCTGTTGCATATTACGATTTTGATTTTCTTCATTTTGTGTTACACGCTGTTGTCTTTCAGCAGGGCTTTCGACTTCTTCTTCATCTTCCATTAGGAAAAAATTATTAAATAAATCCTTGATAGCCACGGGGCTCACTCCTCTTCTCCAACAAGTTTAGTCCCTATTCTTATAAATGTAGCACCTTCTTCTACAGCAATAGTATAATCATTACTCATTCCCATAGATAAATATTCACATGGTGCATAATTTAATTTAAGGTTTTTAATTTCATCTCGTTTTAATCTCAATTGTTTAAATAACTGATGTATGTAGTCCTTATCATCGGTATAAGGCGCCATTGTCATTAATCCAACAATTTTAATATTGTCGAATGCTTTAATTTGTTCAATAAAATCATTAACTTCACTAAGCGCAATACCATGTTTAGTTTCTTCACCAGAAACATTCACTTGGATAAAGCATGAAATAGTGTGAGTTGCTCTTTTATTAATTTCTTTTGCTAAATTCAAACGATCTAGTGCATGTAAATAATCGATGTCATTAATCACATCTTTTACTTTTCTAGACTGTAGTGAACCGATAAAATGCATTGTAACATCTTTAGGTAAGGCTTGTTTTTTTTCTAGAAAACCTTCTACTCTATTTTCTCCAAAGTGTCTTAAACCAGCATCATACGCTTCTTTTGCTCGGTCTATTGTAACATATTTTGTTACTGCAATCACGTTTGGAGCGGTCTTAATCACACTTTTTTCAAGATGATGATTAATTTCCGTTTGTATTTTTTCTAAATTTTCTGTCACTTTCATTATATATCAACCTCTTAACTTTGTAATGACATAAAGGATTATAGTGATATAACTGCATTACACTACACTTCTCCTTTTTGACCTATAAATGCTAGCATCCTGCCAGTTTTACCTTTTTCAACACGATAAGAGAAAAAAAGCGATAAGTCTTCTGACGTAGTATATTTTGTAATGTTAATATTTTCAGCTGGTACGCCACTATTTATTAATAATAAAGCGTTGGCTAATTTTAAATCAATACCATGTCGATCAGTATCTCGTGTTTCAATATATTTGTCAGAATTAATAGGCAATGTTTCAAATTTCTTTTTAATATCATCATTTATTTCATAGGTTGAAGAAGTCGCTGGACCTATGACTACATTTAAATCTTGATAGTCAAATTCTACATATTTAAGCATTTCTACTACTATTTGACCATATGTTCCTCTCCACCCCGCATGAGCTAGAGCGATAAAATGATGTTTTTCACTATAAAAATATACAGGTACACAATCAGCATAACACATCGTTAATAATATATCTGAATCATAAGTATACATACCATCAATTCCATATAATTCATTACCTAATGTCTTAATATTAGCGCCACAATGTGCTTTAGTAATGTGAGCGATATTATTTTCGTGTGTTTGAATAGGAAAAACCCATTGTTGTGTAGGAAAGTTGATAGCATTAGCTAATATCTCTTGATGATGCGTCACATAACTAGGTTCATCATCAATATAACGTGCCATATTAAATGCATCTCTTGGATATGGACTCTTTCCATCTTCGCGTGTAGTAAAACCAAGTGTTAACTGATCATATTGTGATGTATAACTCAAATAATGTGGCTGTTTTATAAATTTTTCCACGTTGTGAAAACCACCTTCACTTTTAAGAATAGTCATACCTAGACTATTGTTTTATATTTTATCAGCATTTCGATTAAAAGATGTAGATAAATGTATTATATAACATATTTCTTTTTAAATTAAACAAAACAAAAAGAGCAGCATTCTCCTCAGAAATCACTGCTCCTTTCTTTATATTTATACTTTAATATTAGCGTCTAGTTCTTCTAGAACGTCTTTCTTCTCTATTACGAATAAAGCTAGGAATATCATCATCTTTAGTAGTATGACTTCTTTCGCTTAGACCATCAGAAGGACGTGAATTAGATGTACTATGTGTGAATGAGTCTTCTTTTGGTGCACTTTGAGTTGATGTACTAGAAGTTGCACTTGAACCAAAACCAGTACTTGACGCTTTACGTCCTTGAGATGTTGGTTTATCTTCAAATCCAGTTGCGATTACTGTTACAACAATTTCATCTTGCAATTCTGGATTAATTACAGTACCAAAAATCATATTTACATCTTCATCTGCTGCATCTTGTACAATATCAGCTGCTTCTTGGGCTTCGAATAAAGATAAAGATTCTCCACCTGTAATGTTCATTAACACACCTTGAGCACCAACAATTGATGTTTCAAGTAATGGAGATGAAATAGCTTTTTTAGCAGCTTCCACTGCTCTATTTTCGCCTGAAGATACACCAATACCCATTAATGCAGAACCTTGGTTAGACATAATTGTCTTAACGTCAGCAAAGTCTAAGTTCACTTCACCTGATACAGCGATTAAATCAGAGATACCTTGAACACCTTGACGTAAAACATTATCTGCTTCTTTAAATGCTTCCATCATAGGAGTTGATTTATCAACAATATCTAATAAACGATCGTTAGGAATAACAATTAATGTATCAACTGCCGCTTTCATTGCTTCAACACCTGCTGCTGCTTGTGTAGAACGTTTACGTCCTTCGAAGCCAAATGGACGAGTTACAACACCTACTGTTAATGCTCCCATTTCTTTAGCAATTTTAGCAACTACTGGTGCAGCACCTGTACCAGTACCGCCACCCATACCAGCAGTAACAAATACCATATCAGCGCCTTGAATAGCATCTTCAATTTGTTCTCGTGATTCTTCAGCAGCTTTTTTTCCAATTTCTGGATTTGCACCTGCACCTAAACCACGTGTTAATTTTTCACCGATTTGTATCTTAGATTCTGCTTTAGATAAGTTTAAAGCTTGCCCATCAGTGTTAATTGCAATAAATTCAACATTGTTCATTCCATGATCAATCATGCGGTTAACAGCGTTGTTACCGCCGCCACCTACACCGATGACTTTTAATGTCGCCAAATGATTAAATCCTTGTTCAAATTCTAACATTTATTTTTCCTCCTAGTCTTAATGGCCAATTATTCAAATAGAGATTTCATAAGCTTTTTAAATTTGCTTTCTTCTTTATCAGATTTTTCATGTTCATCATCATAATGATGTGTTCCATCTTGATGGTTGTTTTCATCATACGTTTCATAATCATCATGTTTCTCCGCTTTTTCACGTACTTCCGGCTGATGATTTTCGTCAGTGTCTTCGTTTTTATTAGATTTACGTTTAAACCAGTCAAAGCCACCTGATTTTGAAGTATGATTGTGTTCGTCATTTTCAATGACTTCTTCTTCAAATTCATCATTATCTTGATAATTTATTGTAACATAATCTAATAATTCATCAAATGTGATACTACTAGATATTGTAGAAATCGCTGAAGTAAATTCAGGTTTTCTAATTCCCATTTGAGAAGGTGTATGGATTCTTATTTTTTCATTAACCATTGTACTTAGTAATTCTTTAATGCCCAATAAGTTTGAAGAACCACCTGTAACAATGAATCCACCATTTACTTTAGTTAATCCTAAATCTACCAACACATCAAATACTTCATCAAAGATATCTTGCACTGTTCTTTCAATAACTGCACTTAAATCTTTTTGAGTATACTCTACTAATTCGTCACTATCTACCTGATCAACACTGAAAACGTCTTGATCAGACGCTGATTGTGTATAAGCATGTCCATATTGATGTTTAATTTTTTCAGCTGTTTCATATGTAGTGTTTAATTCTTCTGCGATATCATCTGTAATATCACGTCCAGCTAATTCAATTGAATCGGCATCTACAAGTTCACCGCGTTCATAAAAGGCGATTTGAGTGAGATCTTCACCAATATCAATTACACATGCACCTAATTCTTTTTCAGTTGCAGATAAAATAGAGCCATAGTTATAAGCATCTGAATAGACGTCCAATACATCTACTCCACAAGATTCTACACATTTAATCATATTAATTAGAATTGACTTGTGAATTGCAATAACACCTGCTTCTACTTTTAACGAGTGTCTTGCAATGAGTTCTTTAGGATCCGAAACCTCGTTATCTCCATCTACAATGAATCTAATCGGAAACACATCAATAACTTCTGTATCAGGTACATCATTTTTTTGACGTATACCTTCCAATACTGTTTCAATATGTGATCCACTAATTTCTGTATCTTCGTAAAAATCAATTTCGTTTTCTTCATCGTACACTTCAGTACCAATGATAGGTAATTTTAAGAAAACTTCTTTTATATCCACACCTGATGCGATAGAAGCTTTTTTAATTGTATCTTTAATTGCTTGTTTCGCAATATCAAAATCATCAATCAATCCATTCTTAATACCGCTAGTGTAGGTTTGCCCTGTACCTATCACATTAATACCATTGTGAAATTTTTCGCCTACTATTGTTTTAACACTTGATGAACCAATATCTATGCTTACATAGTAATGTTCCTCCATAGATAGGCACCTCCTGACAAAATACTATTAAAATACACTATATTTAGTTTACAATACGTCGTTTAGCTTGTGAACTATAAACACATATTATTATCGAAATTTTTTAATTATTTGTATCCGATTGTTCGCTTATTTTATTTAATGCACTTTGTAATTCATTTTTTGCTTCTGTTTCTTGCTGTGTTTTTTGACGAACATTTTGATCGGACTTAGAATTAATACTGCTATTTTCATTATATGGAATAAATGATGCTCCTACAGATAAATCAATATATCCTTGTGTTTTTAATTGACCTGAACTATCTTTTGCAAGAGATTGAGACATTTGAGGATAATACTCGATTTTGTTAGCTAGAGTATTGATGTCTCCTACTACTTGCATGCCATCTTTCATATATAAAAGGACTCGATTTTGTTGATTCTGCAAAGGTGCATATTTTATTTCTGAAATCATATCTCTCGTTTCATTAGACATTTTAGATAATGCTTTCGTGATACGATTTAAATTGTCACCTTTAAAATCTTCTAATACAGGTGCACTATTCGCAATATCACCATTATAATTGTCTAATTTTTTATTTCCTTCAATTATTGGCACATATTTATTTTTATCTTTCACAATACCTACTAAATTATTTTCAATAATTTTAACATTTAAAGTATTAGGCAACTGTTTATTAATTTGAACATCTTTGATTAACGAATTTTTCTTTAAATTATTGATAGCTTTACTTTTACTAAAAGTATAAATGCGTGACCCTTTTTTAACATTTAATTCTTTTTCAACTTGACTATCACTTACATTATGATTACCACTAATATTAACATGAGAAATTCTACTTAATGGTGTAAACATATATAGTAGAAATAATATAATTAAAAGTATTAAAGTAGTAACAATAATATATTGAATACGTTTTTGCCGCTTTCTTTTGTCTATCTTTTGTTGTTCTCGTTTTTCAGTCACCGTTAAGTGACTATACTTATCATTTTGAAATTTATGACGCTTTTCTCTTAAACTTATTTTTACTTTTTTCTTTAAATTTTCATCTTTATTTTTCGAAGAATCTAAAGGTTTATTTGACGTTCTATCATTTGAAAGATTCTTTTCTTTTTGGAGACTATCTTTTGGTTTAACATCATCTTTGATTTTTTTATTTTTATCATTTTCTAATTCAGTTTTATCTTTATCAAATGAACGCTTGATAGAACGAATCTTTTTATTTCTATTGCCCCTTGTATCATCCAATTACTTCACATCCTTTAATTAAGATGGTAGGTATGCACGGAAACTTTCAATAAATCTTTCGCCGCGTTCTTCAAATGTTTTATATTGATCCCAACTTGCACATGCTGGTGAAAGTAAAACAACATCATTAGGTTCAATGACATCTTGAACTTTTTTTACTGCATCTTCTATATCAACTGCCTTGATTACTTCTTTACCTTGACTATTACCTAATTTAGCGAATTTATCTTGAGTTTCACCGAAAACTACCATTACTCTAACATGTTTCATGTAAGGAATTAATTCATCAAATCCATTACCTCGATCTAAACCACCACATAACCAGATAATAGGTTGTTTAAATGAATTTAAAGCAAACTGTGTTGCTAATGTATTGGTTGCTTTAGAGTCATTATAGTATTTATTTGTTCGATTCGTTCCAATATATTGTAATCGATGTTCAATACCTGAGAATGTTGTTAAACTATCTACGATAGCCTTAATTGGTACGCCTGCAAGTATCGCAGCTAAAACAGCAGCTAAAATATTTTCTAAGTTATGTTCTCCTGGTAAAACTAAATCATCAATATTAATAAGGTTAACATCATTATAAACGATATAATTATCTTTAATATAGATGCCATCTACTTCTTGCTGAGTAGAAAAATATAATGTTTTAGCTTTTAAATTTTCAGTTTCAATTAAATGACGTTGATGATAATTACAAATCAAATAATCATCTTCTGTTTGATTTTTGTAAATACGTCGCTTCGCATTTTGATAATTTTCTAATGACTCATGATAATCTAAATGAGCAGAATAGATATTTGTAATGATGGCAATGTGAGGTTTGTAATGTTCAATGCCAAGTAATTGGAATGAAGATAATTCAGTGATTAGATATTCATCAGGTGACGTTTCTTGAGCTACTTTAGAAGCAACATACCCAATATTTCCTGAAAGTCTTCCAGTTAATCTACTTTTTTTAAACATATCTCCAATGAGAGAAGTTGTTGTTGTTTTACCATTTGTACCAGTCACAGCGATAATTGGAGCTTCAGAAATTAAATAACTTAATTCTACTTCAGTTAAAATTTTAAGGCCTCGTTGATATGCTTCATCAATAATTGAAACTGTATAAGGTATACCTGGGTTTTTAACAATAATCGGGTTGCTATCAAGTAATGATAATGGATGACCACCATCAACAATTTTCACACCTAATGTTTCTAAGTCTTTTGCATGGGGATCTTTAGATAAATCTTTCCCATCATTTACAGTTACATTTGCACCTAATTTAACTAATAACTTAGCAGCTTCATAACCACTTTTTGCTAATCCAACTACAAGAACATCTTTATTCTCTAATCCTGTATAATTTAGCATTCTAATGCACTCCTATCCATAATCCAATTAATCCTGAAATTAAGCCCACAAGCCAAAATACTGAAACAACTTTCCATTCACTCCATCCGCTAAGTTCAAAATGATGATGAATTGGTGTCATTTTAAAGATTCTTTTTTTAGTTAATTTATAAGATGATACTTGCAACATTACTGATAATGTTTCGATAACAAATACTAAACCTACAAAAAGTAATGAAAATTCTTGGTTTAACATAATTGAAACTGTAGCAAAAATACCTCCTAATGCTAAGCTTCCTGTATCTCCCATAAACACTTTAGCTGGGTTTAAGTTATACGGTAAGAAACCGAGTAATGCAAAAATCATAATAATACAAAAAGTACCAATTGCAGGAGCATTTAACATGAAACTCATAATTGCATACATAGTGAATCCAATAATTGATAAGCCAGTTGCTAATCCATCCAATCCATCAGTTAAATTAACTGCGTTTGAAAAACCAACTTGCCAAAAAACAATAAAAATAACGTACGCAAACGACAATGGAATTTCAAAATTAGTAAATGGAATATTTATACTTGTTGAAAATTCTATTAAATGAAAAACATCGCTTAGAATGAAAAATATAATTGCTATTGCAATTTGAGCTAAAAATTTCTGCTTACTTGTAAGTCCTTGGTTATTTTTTTTAACTACAATAATGTAATCATCAATAAAGCCAATGAGTCCAAATCCTATTGTGACAAAGAGTAATAGAATAATGGGATTGGAATGATCTGTGAAAAATATAGCAATAATAGATGTAATAATAATACTAATTAAAAATGTTAAACCACCCATGGTTGGTGTACCCGTTTTTTTCATATGACTTTGAGGGCCTTCTTCGCGGATACTTTGCCCAAATTTCATTCGTTTAAGTGTCGGTATAAGTACAGGAACTAAAATAAATGTGATAAGTAATGCGATAATCGCAAATATAAAAAGCATGGTAATCTCCTTTATGTATTTTAAATTTATTCGTTTTTCACTTTATTTCCTTTATAATCTTATCAATTTTCAAACTAATTTTATATATATTATGTAAGAAAATGAGATTATAAATAAGGTATACATAATATATGACACCTTATTTATTATCATTTAAAACGACGTCATTTGTTCTTATGAATCGTTTTTATCATTAGACGTTGTATCAGTTGAATTATCTGAAGTGTTATTTGAATCAGAGCCACTCGAATCAGTTAAGGATGTACTATCATTAGGATCATCAGTAGATAATTCTATTTCAATTTTATTATTACTTTTGAGTGTTGACCCACTCGCTACAGATTGTTTTGTTACGTATCCACTGCCTTTAGTCGTAACATTGATTCCAGTTAATTCTTGGAAGGCTAGGACATCGTCTGTTGTCCAACCTTTCATATTGGGCATAGTAATATCGCCGTCTGTCACTGCTAACACTTTACTATTCGGTAATAATTTTGTATTAGCTCTAGTAGATTGAGCTTTTATTGTATTACCATTACCAATAATGACAGGTTGTAAATCTTTTCCTTTAAGACTATCTTGTGCCTTTTGACTTGGTTGCCCTACAACATTTGGCACTTTACTATACTGTGCTGATTGAGTCTCATCTTTTTTAGAGCCTACATTTAAATACTTAAGTGTATTTTCCATGATAGGTTTAAAAGCTTTACTTACCCCTAATTCATATGCTTCTTGGTCATTTTTCTGAGCAAGACTCATACCGGCATAAACAATAACTCTTGGATGTTTTTTTGGCGCATCTCCCATAAAGCTTACAAAGTAGGGATTTGCTCCTTTAACGTATCCACTACCATTTTCATTAACGACCTGAGCAGTACCTGTTTTCCCTTCAATATCATAACCATCAATACGATAATTGGAAGCATGACTTTTATCACTATTTACTACTTTATCTAATTCTGTTTCAACTTTATCCGCAGTTTCTGAAGTAATAGGTTTTCCAGCTATTTTCTTTTCACCTTTATAGAATGTTTTCTTTGAAATTGGATTGTCTATACTTTGAACAAACCAAGGTTTTAACATATTTCCTTTATTAAAGAAAGCTGATTGTGCTTGTATCATTTGTACAGGTGTCACTGTAGTCGATTGACCGAATGCTGATGTTTTTTGTTGTAATTCATTTGACCAAGCAATATTTCCTTTTAATTCTCCGTCAAACATGCCATTTGTTGATTTACCAAAACCAAAGCGCTCGTACCAAGATTTCATTTTGTCAGCACCAACTAAATCTTGAAGATGCATCATCAATGTATTAGATGAGTAAGTGAAACCTAATGACATTGGAATTTCTCCCCAACCGGTTTTATTCCAGTCAGAAATTCTTGAACCCATAATATCACGATGACCAGATTCATATTTTTCTTTAGGATTAAATTTACCTTCTTGAATGGCAGCTGCTAATCCATATGATTTAAATGTTGACCCAGGCTCATAGGCATTTTGATATAAATCATTCGCCCATTTTTTTCCAAAGTCTTTACCCGTTTCGGGGTTGAACGTTGGACGTTGACTATATGCAAGAATTTCTCCTGTTTTCGCATCCATAACCACTGCAAATAAATCTTTTGGTTCATATCGTTTCACCATATCATCAAGGGCCTCTTCGACAAATACTTGTATATTTGAATCAATGGTTAAATGAACGTCATCACCACGTTTTGGCGCTTTTTCATTTTTACTGTTTGGTGCAATATAACCCCAAATGTCATGTATATAAGATAGCGAACCTTTCTGTCCATTTAGATAACTATTAAAAATCTTCTCTACACCTAATGCACCATTTAATTCCCCGGTATCAGGATTTTTTTGAGCCATACCAATTAAATGAGAAGCAAAATTACCGTTAGGATAGAATCGTTCAGTTTCTGGATATAAGGTGATGCCTGGTAAGTCCATTTTATCGAGTTTAACTTTATCTTGATATGTTAAATTTGTCCCTTTCTGTCCAAATTCAACTTGAAAGGCTTTCTTTTGATTAAGACGTTTTTCAATTTCATCAGGTTTCATATCAATAATTTTTGATAATTGTTTTGCTGTTTTCTTTTTATCTTTAACATACCTTGGTGTATCACCAACTTCTCCAGCATTTTTATCAATAATAGCTACTAATTTATATCGTTGAACATCTTCGGCTAAAATTTTACCGTTTCTATCGTAAATTTTCCCTCTTTCAGGCTGTTCTTGCGTTTTTACGAGATATTTTTCATTAGCGCGCATCACTAAATTTTGTCCATCTGAATGTCCAGTTATCATGATATATGAATATCTTAAAACCAATACAAAAAAGAGCAGTCCGAATAATCCAACAAGGAGGACTGCTCCTAATTTATTTTTTCTAATTTTAATTTTTCGCTTCGCCATTAGTACGCACTACCTTTACATTATCGTTCTTTAGGCTCATACCTTGTTTTTTAGCCTGATCGTAAATGCGCTCATAAGAAGAATTTTTCTTAATTTCAGATTGAATTGCATTGTTTTCATTAGATTGTTGTTCAATCTTTTGATCTAACTCGGCAATTTTATCATTTGTATCGTATGCATCCATTTTTAAAGATAGCATATAGATTGCTAGAACAGCAATTGCTGTGACAAGCGTTATGTATAAAAATTTCTCAAATCGCGTAAGTTGAACAACAACCTTTTTAGTTACTGTTTTCGTCTCAGATTGTGTTTTTGGTTGTTCTTTCGGTATGCTAGTGTGCTGAATGTGTTCATATGGTTCGTAAATTTTTTCTACAGCCATCCTCAATTACTCCTTATTTTAATATTTCAGCAACACGTAATTTTGCACTACGTGCTCTATTATTTTCGTCTAAATCCTCATCTGTAGCAGTAATTGGTTTACGATTTACTCGTTTTAACTTAGGTGTATAAGCTTCAGGAATAATTGGTAACCCTCTAGGCACGTCAGGTCCTTTTTCGTATTCTTGGAAAATTTGCTTGCATAGTCTATCTTCCAGAGAATGGAAAGTAATGACTGAAATCCTACCTTTTACTTTAACATGCTCAATGGCTTGTTCAATTGAATCTTCGAACGCAGATAGTTCATCGTTCACTGCTATTCTTATCGCTTGAAAAATGCGTTTAGCAGGATGACCACCTTTTCTTCGAGCTTTAGCTGGAATACCTTCTTTAATAATATCTACAAGCTCTAATGTTGTTTCAATAGGTTGTTGTTCACGGTGTGCTTCTATTCTTCTCGCTATTTGTTTAGAAAACTTTTCTTCTCCATAACGATAAAAGATTTTAACCAATGCTTCATAAGACCAATCATTAACAACATCATATGCAGTTAATTCTTGCGTTTGATCCATACGCATATCTAACTTTGCATCATGATGATAACTAAATCCTCTTTCAGGTATATCAAGTTGTGGACTTGAAACACCTAAGTCATAGTAAATACCATCTACTTTTTCAATTCCTAAATTTTTCAAAATATCAGTTAATTCTCTAAAGTTATTATGTACAAACGTGACCTTGTGTAAGTGATCTTTTAGTACTTCTTTAGCATTTTCTAAGGCAGTAGTATCTTGATCGATTGCAATCAACCTACCGTCATCGTTTAATTGATTTAATAAATAGAGTGCATGACCGGCTCCACCAAGCGTACAATCTACATATATGCCATCCTCTTTGATGTCTAATTCATCTATTGTTTCTTTTAGCATAACGCTTACATGATGAAACACTATAAATTCCTCCATTAAAAATCAAAATCTATCAAATCTTCGGCAATATCTTCAAAACTTTCTTCTGATTCTTCATAAAATTCATTCCAAGTTCCTCTATCCCAAATCTCTATACGATTTGAGACACCTATTACCGTACATTCTTTTGTTAAATTTGCGTATTTCCTCAAATTTTGAGGAATGTTAATACGCCCTTGCTTATCTAGCTCTACTTCGATAGCTCCAGAGAAGAACATACGCATAAACTTACGTGCGTCTTTTTTTGTCATAGGTAAGGTTTTCATTTTCTCTTCAATCTGTTGCCATTCTTCAAGCGTGTAGCCAAACAAACATTTATCAAGGCCTCGTGTGATAATAAAACGTTCATTTAAGTCATATCTAAACTTAGATGGAATTATCATACGTCCTTTAGCATCTAATTGATGCTCGTATTCTCCCATGAACATTATTACCACCTCACCTTATTAATAATTTACCACATCTCACCACTATCCTCCACTAATTATGTAAAATATCTTAAAATTCTTTAATTTGACATAAAAAGACCCATATTATCTATTTAAATAATATGGGTCTCTCCCTTACAAATTAAGGTTTTATAACTATTTGGTTAAATGTATATTTAAGTGGAGGATAAGTGGAGGGACTGAACGCATCTATCCCAAATTCATTCATCATTTGAAGTGGATTCCAAATTCTTTCTTGTAGACCACCCATTGGATGCAATACATGTTCAATCTCTCTAAAATGTTTCATACTTATATCGTTATCTCTTTCAATGTTAAGTAAATATCGGTTTAATAAATATTCAAATTGTTTATTATGAATGTCATAATTTTTCTTTACTAAATTGATATTGTCATGATTATCATTCACTTCTTTAAGAAGTAATTCGTATATTTTGGCATGATTCTCTTTTAAAGACTCTACTTTTTTAATAAATGTATCTGAGGCTTTGCTACGAACGAAGTTTTCTCTATCCGTTTCTATACCGTTCATAATAACATTTTCAGCATTTAACTTATACTGATTAATTAGCTTTTCTATTCTAATTGGTAAATAAGTGATTTTCATTCTTGGTAAAACAATAGGCATTTCAACATCTAAAATTTTAAATACTTCATTCAATTCAGCCCAGTATTTAATTTCACTTGGTCCTCCAATAAAAGCTACCGTATTAAATAGCCATTCTTCCATTACTGGTCTAGTTACAACATTATTAGAAAAACGAGTTGGTTCTTTTTCAACTAATTTTAACAATTCATCTTTATTATATGTAATATCTGATTTACTCAATTTGAATACATCATCTTTTTTAATAATTAGTTGACGCATACTATCTTCATGAAGGAACAAATGGACATTGGTATCTGTTTCAATCATTTTGTTTAAACCTGATTGCGTAGTTAATTTTTGTGTTTTTCTAAACGCCTGGTTAATTTCATTATGTTTTTGAATAATATTTTTTAATAATGGCTTCTCCAATTCACGAATTTTTTCATATTGAGCATCAATAAATAGTACACCGTAATCTTTAAATACTTCTTGAAGTAACCCTTTAAAAATATCAGTCCAATTATTGTACTTTTCTATAATCTCTAAACATACTTGATAAAGTGCGTTAGTATGTTTCGTTTCTTTTAATTCTTTAAAAAATTGATTAAGTGCTTCAATCATCTGTTCCTTTTCTGGAATATAGCGAGAGACGCTTGTTTCAGGCGGTGTCATTGTATGATATTTTACTTTATGTAATTGAGCGTCTTTTGCATTATAAGCATACGTATGATTTACTTCTTCAAAGTCATGATCTTCACCAGCAATCCAAAAAACAGGTACAACTGTTTGTTGGTATGTTTCAGTTAACTCACGACTTAAATTAACAATTGAAAGAATTTTATGAAACGTATATAAAGGTCCACCAAAAAGACCAGCTTGCTGGCCCCCAATTACCACTTTAGCTCCTTCACTGAGTGCAGTAAGATGAGTCTGTTGAATTTCTGTTATATTCAAATCTGACATATATGATTTAATCACTTGAGCAAGTTGTTGCTCTCTACCATTATTAGGACGATTCATTCTTTGATTAAAACTAGATGGTTTGACTGGATTATATTGATAAAATTTCAATAATGTTTCATCACTGTTTTCTAACTTAGTAATAAATGAATCTTTTTCTTGAAAATTAGTTACTTTACAGTTCATTCCCTTACTCCTTCAATATAACATTACTTATTCAGTATAAAGATTATATCCTTAGATGACAATTTTACGGCTTAAATATTGAAATTCAAATCCATTTTATCAGATTATAAGTAATTAATATGTTATTAAATGAAAATCGTATATTAATGACGATACAATATATATAAAGAATTTAAATGATAATGAAAACATGAGCAAAGTTCAACATCTTTAAATAAATTAAAAAAACTGTTGAATTATTTGAGGAATTTAAAGAAAAAGAAATTAATAATAAAGATTTGCATAAGGGTTCAATATACTAGTATGGTTTCCAAATCATTAAGCTATAAACGCTATTTGCATAAATAAGCCTGAGCCATTTAGCTCAGGTCTGTTATTAATCATTCTTCCACTAAATTAACCAATTCATACAAAGATTGTATTTCATAATCCGGTACAATATCACTGTTATTTTCTTTATTACGATAATTAAACCAACATGTTGTAATACCAGCATTTTTTCCACCTAGTATATCTGATGTAAGAGAATCTCCTACTATTATTGAAGTCTTTCTTTTTTCTTCACCAATTCTCTCAAAGATATAATCAAAAAATTCACTCATAGGTTTTTGATATCCTGTTTCTTCTGATATATATACTCCAGATAAGATATCTTTAAACTCTAATTGAGCAATACGACGTTTTTGAGTATCTGTAACACCATTAGTCACAATAAACAATTCACATTCTTGGCTTAATCGATCAATTGTTTCTAAAGTAGAGTTGAAGAATTTTAATGGTGCTTTAGCTAGTTCGTCTCTAAATAAAACATCGGCTTTTTTACCATCTACGTCTATGCCATACTCTTTAAAATAATTAATAAAACGATGTGTTAATACTTCTTCTTTAGATAGTTCATTTTTTTGAAATGCTTCCCAATGATTTTGATTTACTTTCTTAAAATATTGAAAATCTTCTTCAGTTGGATAATGACCGAAATGATGTGCCATTTGATGAAATGCTCGATCTTCTGCATCAAAAAAGTCCACAATTGTATCATCAAAATCAAGTAAAATAGTATCGTATTTCATTTTTATACTCCTAAATTATAATATGTATATTATTTTAGCAGATTTGTCATGATTCATTAAATAATGCCAAAAAATAAAAGAGTCCGGGACATAAAGTTTCTGGATAAGT
>NZ_KV826339.1:0-19099 GCF_001835895.1 Staphylococcus sp. HMSC034C12
CTAATTTGTTAGAAATTATGTCCCAGCCTCTTTTTTAATTTATTTTTTTAATGATATTGCCACAATTTGTTCATAGATTTATATTAATTTTAGGTCTTAAACATTCAATTCTGTTTCTATAAATGATAATCTATTATTATGCTTAAATAGAAACGTTTACTAATAAAGGAGATTATTGAAATCTATGAAAAAGAGTATGATTATTAGTAGTTTTTTAGCATTGTTATTAATATTAAGTGCTTGTGCACCTAATAATGATAATAACGAAGACAATCATAATCAAAGTAACGGTGTTAATGCACCGAAACATGCTAAAAACTTAACTGAAAATGATATTTTTACATCGAATAAATCACATCAAAAGCTTACTGAAGATGAAATGAACCAAGCAATCAAAAAATATCTAGATGTTAATAGTGATATTTTAGATAATAAATATATAATGCAAAGTCAAATCGACCGTCAAAGTTCAGGACAAACAAAAATCACTGATAAACAAGCTACAAAACTTAGTAATTTATCTAATATTGCTGTTAAAAATGACTTGCACTTTAAAAAATATGTTGAAAATAACACATTGCCAGACGGCTATAAAGATCATGTAAATCGTATTATTAAATACTTTCATGCTTTGAATAGTACAATTGCAAATGTTGATGAAAGTATCGAACAACTGAATTACCAACCTCAAAATACAATTAACGTTGTAGATGTTCCTACTCATTATGCTGGAGATGTAAATGGAAACCAACAAAATAAAATCAAATCTTTCTTAAATAAGAAAGATATCAAAACAGATGTTTTTGATAAATAGAATAGGTAGTATCCGTTTGAATATGTTATTCAATCCATTAATGGTGACGTCTAATATATAAAAAATCTGAGACGATGAATGATGTCTCAGATTTTTTTATAACTCAATAAGATATGGCTTACAATTTTCAATTACTTTAGTTAATGCTTCTTCTTTATTTATATAGCCAAAGTAAACCATAATACAACGTATCACAACTTGATGTGCAATAATGACTATCGTGTGATTATCTTGAATATGGATCGTTTCGAAAAACTGTTTCACTCTATGATAAACATCATTATAACTTTCCCCCTCAGGCGCTTTTTGAATAAAGCTATGTCGAAAATCTTTATAATTTGAATCATGAAAATAGCGATGATACTTATTATTTTTCATAAGTTTATCCTTAAATTGACCTTCAAATAGACCCAATGAACGTTCACGTAATAATGAGGTAACTGTAGTTGGGATATCGTAAGGGAAGATATATTGATATGTTTCTTTTGTTCTTGTTAAATCAGATACATACACATCATCAATTTTTATATTATAAAAATACGTCTTTAAGTTTTTTGCACTTTCAATGCCCCTTTCAGTTAAAGGAACGTCTAACTGACCACAATAATATGCTCGATTGTACTTATTATCGTAATTAGACTGTGATTCACCATGTCGAATAAGATATAAATTCATGTTTTACCTCCTATTTCAATTTATTATATTAAATAATAATTGAATGAAGTCTACTAATAATACAAATTATATATTTTTAAATAATATAAGTTTTTATGATTGTCAATATTTATATTGCATGATACTATTAACTTGTAGTTATTTAATAACTACAAGTCTTTTATATTCATGAACATAATACTCCTGGATGACGTCTTAACCCGACGTCATCCTCTTTTTTTAGTTTAATAAATAAAAAAAGAGCACTACATAACGTAGTCCTCTTTAAATACTATACTTATTTTTTGATTGCTTTTAAAATTAAAGAAACAATAAAAATAAGAATAATTGCACCGATTAATGCTGGGAAGATTGGTACTCCGCCCCAAACTGGACCCCAAGTACCTAACAATTTACTTCCGATGAATGAACCGATTAAACCAGCAATGATATTACCTAAGATACCACCAGGGATATCTTTACCCATGATCATGCCAGCAATCCAACCGATTAATCCACCAACTATTATCATAATAATAAAGCCCATAGTTAGATTACTCCTTATAGTTTTATTTTATTTACTTCTTATTCATACCACCTATTTCAATTTTATAAACATCATTATTAAAATAATTTATTTTTTATAACAAAAACAACTAAATAATAACACCCACATATTTTATTAGTATTTATTCAATTAATGATTAAAAATATAAGGCTCCTAAAAATAGCAACTATTTTTATATAAAATACTTGCTAAACATTATGAACAAGCATATTATAATAAAATATATAAAAGACTTAATAAATTTTCATATAATAAAATTTTGTTTATATACAAAATTGATACTTAGGAGGTTATGTATTATGAGTTCACATGCACTGTATAACTTAAGAAAAAAAAGACATCTTGAAATTAATGAATTAACTGAAATCCTAAACAAAAAGTATGGCACACATTACGAACCACATCAATTATACGAATGGGAAAATCATCAACATGAACCAAAGTTCAAAGATGCAATGATTCTGGCAGATTATTTCAATACATCTTATCAAGTTCTAGTTGAAAGTAAATATAAAGAATATCAACAACAATTTGATGATGTTGATATTCGACTATAAACAACTTTAAAGGAACAAAACATATTCATGTTGAATATAATGTCTTGTTCCTTTGTTTTTATTCTTCGGTATTTGTACTTTGATGATTTGGTTGTGCTTGTTCATTACGATCCATTTGAGAAGTTGTGGGTTCTTCTTTAGTTTGTGTAGAAGCGTCTGTTGAAGTTGAATGATTGTTCTCGGATTGATTCGATGTCTGGACATCATTTTGAGTTTCAGATTGCGCGCTATTTTGATTTTCTTCATTAGATGATGTATGTTGCGTTTCATTATTATTCTTTGTTTCATTATTTTGTACATCATTATTTCGTTGTCGGTTACTTTGTTCTAATTTACTTTCATTCATTTGTTTTCTTTTAGCTTTTTCTTCATCTGTCATATTATTATAATTATCAACAATACTACCTGTATGTTTATCTACAATAGCTACATAAGGTGTACCAGTACCATAAGCGTCACTTGCTGCATAATCTATATAATACATATCGTCAGTACTTTTACTAGGATTGTAATTAAATTCATTTCTTAAACGATGTCCAAATCCTTGATTTTTATACCAATCATAGACAACATCCTCTGCTTGCTGAGGTGTAAGTTCTTTATTCGAAGAATCGTTTGATTGATTGTCACTAGTTGAATGACTTTCATTTGTAGTCGTTTCATTATTTCCATTGATTCCGTTTTCAGATTGGTTTTGAGTATTCTGTTCGGATGACTGAATACTATTATTATCATTTGGTTGAATATCTTCAGTTTGATTATAATTAGTATTTTCATCATTATCATTTTGTTGTGTATCTGATGAATCTATATTCTTCTCATTATTAGTATTATTATTTTTATTTGAACTATTAGGCGTTTTGTTATTATTATCACTCTTCTCAGTTTTTTGTTTATCCTCTGAACTATCATTATTTCCGCCTGGTAAATGAATATTTAAATCACAAGCACCCAAAAGTAAAGTAGATGCAACAATACCTGCTAATAAATATTTTCCTCTCATTATCATCAAAACTCCTTATGTATATCTCTTTTAATGATAACATTTTATATTGCATCCCTTAAAGATATTACCCAATACATTTTAAAATCAACTTAATATGTATAATCTGCTCATTTTTTATTACTCGACATAAAAATAACCCCGCAAGCCTTGAGCTTACGGGGTTTAACACTAATTATATATTAGTTTTCGTCTTTAACATATGGTAATAAAGCCATATGACGAGCACGTTTAATAGCTGTAGTCAACATACGTTGATATTTAGCTGAAGTACCAGTTACACGACGTGGTAAAATTTTACCGCGTTCTGAGATAAAACGTTTTAATAATTCAGTGTCTTTATAATCAATATGTGTAATACCATTTGCTGTGAAATAGCATACTTTTTTACGACGACGTCCGCCTCTTCTTGGTCCACCTGCCATGGTTAATTACCTCCTTTTATATTTTTAATCTCATTCTTTCGTTAGAATGGTAAGTCATCATCACTAATATCAATTGGACCATTCGCATTTGCAAATGGGTTATCTGATTGATTATTGTTTGATGCACGATTGTTATTATTATAAGATGTATTTTGTCCTGATTGTGAACCACCAAATCCTTGGCCATAATCTTGGAAATCATTATTTCCTTGATGACGTTGTCCACCTTGTGCATTTTTAGGTTCAAGGAATTGAACACTATCCGCTACAACTTCAGTGACAAATATACGACGACCTTCTTGATTTTCATAACTGCGTGATTGTATGCGACCATCAACGCCAGCTAAACTACCTTTTGAAAGATAGTTATTTACGTTTTCTGCTTGTCTTCTAAATACAACAACGTTAATAAAGTCAGCTTCGCGTTCCCCTTGAGCATTCGTGAAAGTACGATTAACTGCTAGAGTAAATGTCGCTACACTTACGCCTGAGGGAGTACTTCTGTATTCTGGATCCTTAGTTAAACGACCTACTAATACAACTCGATTTATCATTTCAACGCCCCCATTTAATTATTACTTATCTTGGTCTTCACGGATAACGATATAACGGATAATATCGTCATTGATTTTAGCTAAACGTTGGAATTCGTCTGTAGCTTTGTTATTATCTGTTTTAATGCGTACGATGAAGTAGAAGCCTTCTTTGAAATCTTCAATTTCGTAAGCAAGACGGCGTTTACCCCAGTCTTTTTCTTCTAAAACTTCTGATCCTTCTGAAGCTAAGATACCGTTAAAGCGTTCAACAACTGCTTTTTTAGCATCTTCTTCAATGTTAGGACGTACGACATACATAATTTCATATGTTCTCATTTTATAATTGCACCTCCTTGTGGTCTATGCGGCCTATCGAATCCTATCCATAGGCAAGGAATAATTTTCATTACTCACAATCAAGAATTATAGCATAGGTGATTACTTTTTACAATAAATATTATTTGAAATATTTTGTCTGAAAGTGGATAAGATTTATCGTATTGGCCTATAAATTTATATTCAAACTTTAAACATATCTTTTCAAAAGAGAACTGATATTCTATAATATCCTTGAGGTGTAACTATGCAATTAGATTTAGATTGGAATAAAGGTTTTCAAGAGTTTCAAGAAATCTTAAATTGCGGTATCACTCCAGAGTGGCTATACTGTGCAAAAGCCAATATGATTCTTGAGCCAGCTTATACTGGAGAAGGTAAACAGTTTTTTAGCACCAAAGATATTGTTAAAGCAAGTAAAGTTATACCGTTTTTTTAAGATATAACCATAATGATATAACTAAAGCGCGACGTCTATAATAAATAGATGTCGCGCTTTTTTATATTCCTATACATTAAATCGAAAGTGAACAATATCTCCGTCTTGCATAATATAATCTTTACCTTCTAAACGTTGTTTACCTGCTTCTTTCGCACCTTGCTCACCACCATGCTCAACATAGTCGTCATAACTTGTTACTTCGGCACGAATGAAACCACGTTCGAAGTCTGTATGAATGATACCTGCACATTGTGGTGCCGTCATCCCTTGTCTAAATGTCCAAGCACGTACTTCTTGAACACCTGCTGTAAAGTAAGTAGATAATCCTAACAAATCATATGTTGTTCTGATAAGACGATCGAGGCCTGGTTCTTCAATACCTAAGTCTTCTAAAAACATTTCTTTATCTTCATCATCAAGTGTTGCAATTTCTTCCTCGATTTTTGCGCTAATGACGATAACTTCAGAATCTTCTTTTGCTGCGTACTCACGAATGGTTTTCACTTTATCATTTTCATCGTCACCAATTTCATCTTCGCCAACGTTTGCAATATATAACATTTTTTTAGATGTTAATAATTGAGCTTGATTTACATATTTTTGATCTTCTTCGTTAAAATCTAAACTACGAACTGGATTTCCTTCTTCTAACGCTTCTTTTATTCTAGATAAAATGCGGAACTCCATTTCGGCTGTTTTATCTTTTTGACGTGCCATTTTTTCAATTCGAGGCAAACGTTTCTCTACTGATTCTAAATCAGCTAAAACAAGTTCCATATTAATGACTTCAATATCATCTAATGGATTTACACGGCCAGCGACGTGTGTCACATTTTCATCATCGAAAGCACGTACTACCTGACAAATAGCGTCTACTTCACGAATATGTGATAAGAATTTATTTCCTAAACCTTCACCTTTTGAAGCACCTTTAACAATACCTGCAATATCTGTGAATTCGAAAGTGGTAGGAATCGTTTTCTTAGGTTCTACCATTTCTGTTAATTTATTCAAACGTGTATCTGGTACTTCTACAATCCCGACATTCGGGTCAATCGTAGCGAAGGGATAGTTCGCAGCGAGCGCACCTGCTTTTGTAATTGCATTAAATAGAGTAGATTTACCAACATTAGGCAAACCTACGATACCTGCTGTTAAAGCCATGAATCATTCTCCTAACTTTCTGTATCTTGATGAGATACTAATATTTTTTTTATTTTTTTATCAAACACTTGTCGTGGAATCATAATACTTCTTTGACAATTTTCACATTTAATTCGTATATCTGCACCCATGCGAATAATTTTAAATCGATTTGTTCCACAAGCATGTTGTTTTTTCATTTCTACTATATCATTTATACCATATTTTGGTGTCACAACATTACCCCCAACATTTATTAAGCGTCTTGTTTATCGGTATTTCTTACGTACATGGGTTGTGGCAATTTAATACCTTCTTGTACAAACATTTTTTGAATTTCTTTGCGTAAAATTCTAGAACCTGAAGCACCTTCTCCAGGAATAGTTTCTGCTGATATTCTTATGATAACTTTTGTTTCATCTAACCCATCAATTCCTAAAACAACTGGATCAGTAATGAATAAGTAGTATTTACTACGCATTGCTGTAAATAATTTATTTAATTTCTTTTCAACTTTATCTAAATTTTCATCAACTGAGACTGGAATTTCTACAATTGACGTACCATTAGTAATAGAATAGTTAGTAATCTCACCCATACTACCATTTGGTAAAATAGTTAACTCCCCAGTGATGGTATTAATACGCGTTGATCTCAATCCTATAGATTTTACTGTTCCTTCAGCAACTGTAGTACCACCGCTATTAATTTTAACATAATCACCTACATCAAACTGATTTTCAAAAATAATGAAAAATCCAGTAATAATATCTTTGACTATAGTCTGGGCTCCAAAACCAACAGCGATACCTACAACACCGGCGCTGGCGATAATTCCGTTTACGCTAATTCCAAATTTACTTAATACTGTTGTGAGCACGATAAACCACACAATGTATCTTACAACATTTTTGATAAGGGACACGAGCGTTTTAGAGCGTTTTTTATTTCCTCTATTACTTTTATTTTGAAATTTAAATGCTTCTTCTATCGCTTTATTAATAATTCCAATTACAATTAAGCCTACTAAAATATAAATAATAACCATTGCTAATTTAGTTGCTAAATTTGTATATACTTCGGGTTCTGTTAATGGTTGAAATAGCGATGTTAACACGTTCTTCAACTGATTCATATAGCCCCCTCCTTTTCCATTTAGTCCACATTAAATTTGTATTCCAATTTATTTATTATACAAAAATTCTTCTAAAATTGTATCAGTCTTTTGATTTATCATTTTCTTTTTTATTTTATTAATAGGATACTATTTATTAAGTTTATCTATAATACGTCTAAACTCAGCCTCGGATTTAAACTCAAACACAATTTTCCCAACATTTTTAGATACAGATATATCTATATGAGTTCCAAATTTTTCCTTAAGCGCACGTTCTTGTTTCTGTATGAATTTGGGTTTACTTGGAGTATTTAATTTTTCTTTTTTAGACTGCCCACCGTCTTGAATTTCAGAAACAACTTTCTCTAAATAACGTACACTCCACCCCTCTTTGATTGCTTGTTTACCTATACGTTTCATCGTATTTACATCTTTTAATGCAAGTAAAGTACGTCCATGGGCACCTGACATGCGATGCTCTCTTACAAGCTTAGCAATATCAGAGGGTAAATTTAGTAATCTTAGCATATTAGCAATGTAAGGACGTGATTTTCCTAACCTTTCAGCAACTTTTTGTTGTGTCAGACCAAGATCGTTCATTAATCGTTGATAACTTTCAGCTTCTTCAATTGCATTCAAATCTTCTCTTTGTAAGTTTTCTATAATGGCTAATTCCATCATGTCAGAATCAGAAAGGGATTTTACAATTGCAGGAACTTCCTCTAACCCAGCTAATTTAGAAGCTCGAAAACGTCGTTCTCCTACAACGATATAATATCCATTGATCGTTTTTCTTAAAACAATAGGTTGAAGTATACCATGAGTTGTTATAGAATCTGCTAAATCTTGAAGTTTCTCCTCATCAAATGTTTTTCTAGGTTGATAGGGATTAACTTTAATACTTGAAATTTTAATATGTTGTACGTGTTCATCATTATTTAATTGAATACGTTGATCTTCAATATGGTCCACTCATAGTCCTCCCTTATCTTTAAAGTCATTACTTAATTTTAAAAAAAGCGTGTTATATCTACAAGTCTTATAAACTTTTTTAAGAAAAATTTTACTAGGTAGAAAGTATATATATCAATCATTCAACCGCTTTCTGAATTTATTATTTAATCATAATTTTCAGAAAAGTTGTTGACAAATGTAATTTATGTCTGTAAGCTATGAATTAACTTAAAAAAACACAAATTACACACGGTAATAAGGAAAGTAAAACTTACACTGCAGATACAGAGAGTCTTGTAAGCTGAGAAGAGACATTGAAAGAAAGTTTGAAAATGGCCTTTGAGTGTTGATGCCAATATGAGGTATCAACGGGTTCGCCCGTTATAGCGATACAGTATTAACATTTATTGTTTAATGGCGTACTGGAATCACCGACGTCACTAAATTATCGTTAATACTCATTTATCATTAAAAGTTAAATGAGTTTTTTTATTACAGATATATCTGATATTTTACGATAATGTGTGTCACTTTTTCAAGTACTCCTAAAACATGATGGCGTACTGTTTGAGGTTACTTTAGCAATAAAGTAGCAAACAAAGGTGGTACCACGAAACAAGCTTTCGTCCTTTACATCCGATACATATCGGGTTTAAAGGACGGAAGCTTTTTTTATTTAGAAAATGATAGGAGGATTTGAAATGAAAGATACTCAATTAGCACAAATTTCATTAACAAAGGATTTGACTGGCGCAATTGCTAATCCAATTTACTTATCGACGGCATATCAACATCCTCACCTAGGTCAGTCTACAGGATATGATTACACACGAACGAAAAATCCAACGCGCTCTTCATTTGAAGAAGCATTTGCCAAATTAGAAGGTGGTACAGCTTCATTTGCAACTTCAAGTGGTATGGCAGCAGTTCAACTTATTTGTAACTTATTTAAACCTGGTGATGAAATTTTAGTAGCTTTTGATTTATATGGAGGAACATTTAGATTATTTGATTATTATGAACAACAATATGGTATTCATTTTAAATACGTTGATTTTTTAAATTATGAAGAAGTCGAAAATAGTATAAATAAACACACGAAAGCACTCTTTATCGAACCAATTTCGAATCCTCAAATGATTCAAATTGATGTAGAACCATATTATGTTCTAAGTAAAAAACATCATCTATTAACCATTATCGACAACACGTTTTTAACTCCATACTTATCAACACCTTTAGAACAAGGTGCTGACATTGTTTTACACTCAGCTACAAAGTATATAGGTGGTCATAATGATGTACTTGCAGGTGTAGTGACAGTTAAAGATGACACACTTGCTGAACAATTAGGTCAATTTCACAATATGATTGGCGCCACATTGTCTCCACTTGATTGTTACTTACTTCAAAGAGGTTTGAAAACACTACATCTCAGAATAGAACGATCTCAAGACAATGCACGTCGTCTCGCAAAACGTTGTGAAACATCCGATTCTATTGATGAAGTACTCTATAGTGGAAAAACAGGTATGCTAAGTTTACGTCTTAATAAGGCTTATAGCGTAGCTAAATTTTTAGAAAATTTAGAAATTTGTATTTTTGCAGAAAGTTTAGGAGGAACTGAAACCTTTATTACTTTCCCATATACACAAACACACGTCGACATGCCAGATGATGAAAAAGACAAACGCGGTATTGATGAACATTTAATTCGCTTATCCATTGGTATTGAAGATTATAAGGATGTTGAAGCAGATATTATTCAAGCATTAGAAAATTCTAAAGTAGGAGTGATTTCATGAGCTTATCTAAAGAAACAGAAGTGATATTTGATGAACATAGAGGTGTAGATTACGATTCAGCAAACCCACCATTATATGATTCTTCAACTTTCCATCAAAAAGTACTTGGTGGTAACGCAAAATTTGATTATGCCAGAAGTGGTAATCCTAATCGTCAATTATTAGAAGAAAAATTAGCTAAACTTGAAGGCGGCCAATATGGATTTGCTTATGCTTCAGGTATTGCAGCAATATCAGCCGTATTACTCACATTACAAGCTGAAGATCATGTCATTTTACCAGATGATGTGTATGGCGGAACATTTAGACTAACTGAACGTATTTTAAATCGTTTTAATATTAAATTTACGACGGTAAATGCGACTCATCCTGAAGAAATTGAACAAGCCATTCAACCTAATACAAAATTAATTTATATAGAAACACCATCGAACCCATGCTTTAAAATCACTGATATTAAAGCAGTTGCTCATATCGCTAAAAAGCATGATCTACTTTTAGCAGTAGATAATACATTTATGACTCCATTAGGTCAATCTCCACTTTCACTTGGTGCTGATATAGTGGTTCATTCTGCAACAAAATTCTTAGGTGGACATAGTGATATTATTGCTGGCGCTGCTATTACAAATCGCAAAGACGTCGCTGAGGCACTTTATCTACTCCAAAATGGAACAGGAACTGCCCTATCTGCACATGATAGTTGGACTTTAGCCAAACATTTAAAAACATTACCTGTTCGTTTTAGACAATCTACATCGAATGCTGAAAAGCTTGTAGACTTTCTAAGTCAAAGAGATGAAGTTGCTGAAGTGTATTATCCGGGAAATAGTAATTTACATTTATCACAAGCTAAAAGTGGCGGTGCAGTCATTGGCTTTCGTCTAAAAGATGAAACAAAAGCTCAAGCATTTGTAGATGCGCTAACTTTACCACTTGTATCTGTAAGTTTAGGAGGAGTAGAAACGATTCTCTCACATCCAGCCACAATGTCTCATGCAGCTGTTCCAGAAGAAGTGAGAAACGAACGTGGCATTACATTTGGTCTATTCCGTCTAAGCGTAGGTCTTGAACAACCTGAAGAACTCATAGCTGATATTGACTACGCATTGAAGGAGGCATTTAATGAGTCGATTATTGAACCATTTGAAGAACAACGTTTTAGTAGCTGATGGCGCAATGGGAACAATCCTCTATTCCGAGGGCCTAGATACTTGTCCTGAAGCATATAATCTTACACATCCCAATAAAGTTGAACGTATTCATCGTTCATATATAGAAGCAGGAGCTGATGTCATTCAGACAAATACGTATGGCGCTAACTTTGAAAAATTAAAAGTATTTGGCTTAGAGCATAAAGTAAAAGAAATTCATAAAGCCGCTGTACAAATTGCAAAACGCGCAGCCAATAAAGAGACATTTATCTTAGGAACGGTGGGTGGCTTCAGAGGAATAAAACAAGAAGACTTATCGCTTTCTACTATTCAATATCATACAGACAATCAAATTGATACTTTAATTGAAGAAGGTGTAGATGGTTTACTATTTGAAACCTACTACGATTTAGATGAATTAACGAGTGTGATAACAGCGACACGTCAAAAGTACGATATTCCAATTATCGCACAACTGACCGCTTCCAATACGAATTATCTCGTTGACGGTACAGAAATTAACGAGGCGTTAAAACATCTCATTGAATGTGGCGCAAATGTGGTGGGCTTAAATTGTCACCATGGCCCACATCACATGCAACGCTCATTTTCACATATCGAACTACCAGAACATGCCTATCTCTCATGTTATCCTAATGCGAGTCTACTCGATATTGAAAATAGTGAATTTAAATATAGTAACAATGCTAAATATTTTGGTGATGTTGCACAAGAATTAATTAACGAAGGCGTTCGTTTAATTGGTGGTTGTTGTGGTACTACACCGGAACATATCTCTTACATTAAAGAATCTGTAAAACATTTAAAACCAATTAAAACTAAAAAAGTTATTCCAATTCATCGAACAATTAATACAAATGCAAAACGTACATTAAAACAAAATTTAACATCAAAAGTAAAACAAAGACCTACTGTGATTGTTGAATTAGACACTCCAAAACATCTCGATACAGAATTGTTCTTTGAGAATATAGGTAAGCTAGATGAAGCAAATATTGATGCAGTAACACTCGCAGATAACTCTCTCGCTACTGTAAGAGTCAGCAACATTGCTGCTGCAAGTTTAATCAAACAACGATACGAGATTGAACCTCTTGTTCATATCACATGTCGAGATCGGAATCTAATTGGTTTACAATCTCATCTACTTGGCCTTTCACTCATCGGTGTGAGTGAAATTTTAGCTATTACAGGAGACCCTTCAAAAGTAGGTCATCTACCAGGCGCAACAAATGTTTATGATGTTAACTCAAAAGGCCTAACAGAACTTGCACTACGATTTAATCAAGGTATTAATGTTGATGGTGATGCGCTGAAGAAACATACCAACTTTAACATCGCCGGAGCGTTCGATCCAAACGTTCGTAAATTAGACGGAGCAGTTAAACGTCTTGAGAAAAAAGTAGCGGCAGGTATGAGTTACTTTATTACCCAACCTGTATATAGTAAAGAAAAAATCAAAGAGGTATATGAAGCAACTAAACATCTTGATACCCCACTTTTTATCGGTATCATGCCTATTGCAAGCTACAATAACGCACTTTTCTTACATAACGAAGTGCCTGGAATTAAAATGTCAGAAGATGTATTAAATCAATTTAAAGCAGTAAAAGATGATAAAGAAAAAACAAAAGAATTAAGTTTGAGACTGTCTAAAGAATTAATCGATACGGTACATGAATACTTTAATGGTTTATATCTCATTACACCTTTCCAACGTATTGATTATTCATTAGAGCTCGCAGCATATTCTAAAGCAATTACCCAAAACAAGGAGGCAATATCATGACAACAATTAAAACTTCAAACTTAGGATTCCCAAGATTAGGTAGAAAAAGAGAATGGAAAAAAGCAATCGAAAGCTATTGGGCTAAAAAAATCGATAAAACTGAATTAGATCAAACATTAACAGACTTACATAAAGAAAATTTATTACTTCAAAAGAATTATAATTTAGACAGTGTACCTGTTGGTGATTTCTCATTATATGACCATATTCTTGATACATCATTACTTTTCAACATTATTCCTGAACGTTTCCAAGGACGTATAGTAGATGATGATTTATTGTTTGATATTGCACGTGGTAATAAAGAACATGTTGCAAGTGCATTAATTAAATGGTTTAACACAAACTATCACTATATTGTTCCTGAATGGGATAATGTTGAACCTAAGGTGAATCGCAATGTATTATTAGACCGTTTTAACTATGCTAAATCAATTAATGTAAATGCACATCCTGTCATTGTTGGTCCAATCACTTTTGTGAAACTTTCTAAAGGTGGTAATCAATCTTTTGAAGAAAAAGTTCAAACATTACTTCCACTATATAAAGAAGTATTACAATCTTTAGTAGATGCAGGTGCTGAATACATTCAAGTCGATGAACCTGTTCTTGTAACAGATGAAAGTGAAAATTATGAAAATATTACTAAAGAGGCTTATGACTACTTTGCTGATGCTGGTTTAGGAGAAAAATTAGTCATACAAACCTATTTTGAACGTGTTAATGTAAAATTCTTAAGCCGTTTACCAGTGGCTGGTCTTGGTTTAGATTTTGTTCATGATCACGGTTATAACTTAGAACAAATTAAAGCAGGAGATTTCGATAAATCTAAAACATTATATGCTGGTATTATTGACGGTCGTAATGTTTGGGCTGCAGATATTGAAGCGAAAAAAGAATTAATCGAAACTTTACAACCTTATACTAAAGCAATTGTAATTCAACCTTCCTCTTCATTATTACACGTTCCGGTATCATTAGATGATGAAACATTAGATACATCAATTGAAGAAGGCTTAAGCTTTGCTACTGAAAAATTAGATGAGTTAGATGCATTACGTCGATTATTTAATAATAATGATAATAAAAAATATGATGAGTTAAAAGCACGCTATGAACGATTCCAAAGTCAATCATTCAAAAACCTTGAATATGATTTTGATAGCGTACCAACCAGTCGTAAATCTGATTTTAAAGACCGTAAAAAAGCACAAGACGCTCGTTTACATTTACCAGATTTACCAACAACAACGATCGGCTCATTCCCTCAAACAAGAGAAGTACGTAAATACCGTGCAGACTGGAAAAATAATCGAATTTCAGACGAAGAATATAACAACTTCTTAGAAAATGAAATCGCACGTTGGATTAAAATCCAAGAAGAGATTGGCTTAGATGTACTTGTACACGGTGAATTCGAACGTAATGACATGGTTGAATTCTTCGGTGAAAAACTTCAAGGTTTCTTAGTCACAAAATTTGGATGGGTTCAATCTTATGGTTCACGTGCTGTAAAACCACCAGTCATTTATGGAGATGTAAAATGGACTGCACCTTTAACAGTTAAAGAAACTGTTTATGCACAAAGCTTAACTGATAAACCTGTTAAAGGTATGTTAACTGGTCCAGTCACTATCTTAAACTGGTCATTCGAACGTGTAGATGTTCCTCGTAAAGTCGTTCAAGATCAAATTGCCTTAGCTATTGACGAAGAAGTATTAGCACTTGAAGAAGCAGGTATTAGCGTCATTCAAGTAGATGAACCAGCATTACGTGAAGGTTTACCATTACGTTCTGAATACCATGAACAATACCTTGCTGATGCGGTAAATTCATTTAAACTTGCAACATCTTCAGTCCAAGATGAAACACAAATTCATACGCATATGTGTTATTCTCAATTTGGTCAAATCATTCATGCAATTCATGACTTAGATGCAGATGTTATTTCAATTGAAACATCACGTAGCCATGGTGATTTAATCAAAGACTTTGAAGATATTAACTATGATTTAGGTATTGGATTAGGTGTATATGATATTCATAGTCCACGTATTCCTACTGAAGAAGAAATTGCAACAGCAATTGATCGTTCTTTACAACAAATCGACCGTTCTTTATTCTGGGTTAACCCTGACTGTGGTCTAAAAACACGTAAAGAAGACGAAGTGAAAGATGCCTTAACAGTACTTGTAAATACTGTTCGTAAAAAACGTGAAGAAAAAAATAAACCTGTCGCATAAGATACAGATAAACATGTGAGGGAGAAATTGAGTTTTCTCCCTCTTTTATTCTTATATTAGACTTTCGAGGTGAAACATATGACAAATTATCCATTGTGGGACCAATTACAACAATTAAAAACAGCAGAGTGGGTAGATTTAACCCATACTTTCGATCCAGACATTCCACGATTTAGTGAATTTGAAAAAGGCCAAGTATCCACATTATTTACAGTCAAAGAACATGGCTTTTATGTACAACGTTGGAATATCGTTACACAATACGGCACACACATTGACGCACCGATACATTTTGTAGAGAATAAACGTTATCTTGAGGATCTTGATTTAAAAGAATTAGTCTTACCACTTATCGTGTTAGATTATTCAAAAGAAGTAAAAAATAATGATGACTTTATCGTGACACGCCAACATTTAGAACAGTGGGAAGCGGAGAATGGGCGCATTGAAGAAGGTACCTTTGTTGCTTTACGTACAGATTGGTCAAAACGTTGGCCAGATATTGAACAATTCGAAAATAGAGATGCTGATGGTAACCAACATTTACCAGGTTGGGGACTAGATGCTTTAAAATTCTTAATTGAAGAACGCGGTGTAAAATCGATTGGTCATGAAACATTCGATACAGATGCATCAGTAGATACAGCTAAAAATGGCGATATTGTTGGAGAACGTTATATACTTGGACAAGATACCTTCCAACTTGAACTCTTAACAAACCTAGACCAATTGCCTACGCGTGGCGCAGTCATTTATGCAATTAGTCCCAAACCGAAAGATGCGCCAGGTTTCCCTGTCCGTGCATTTGCTATCAAACCATCTTAAATATAAGTGATATGTTGATAATGAGCGATCAAATTTATCACTTTCCTATATAATATATAACATCCTGATACTAAAGTACTTGAGCAAGACGAAGTATCAGGATGTGTTGTTATTTATATTCATTTTCATATTCTTCTCTCAACACACTATACACATAACTATCTGAGGATTTCCCTTCTACACGTTCATCACTTCTCAATATACCCTCTTGTGTGAATCCACGAATACCATACATAATTATCATCATTGCTTAATTTTGTTGAGCTAAACCTAAAGTTAAAAATCCAACATGAAAAATAATCCATATTATAAATGCTAAAGTCATCAGTCGACGTGGACTAAATACTTCTGCTAGTACTCCAGACATCCATGAAGCCAGTGCTACTATTAATCCATATATAGCTATCACTCTACCTGCTTGTGAATCACTATATCCAAGATCGATAATATACTTAGACAAAAACGCTTGTTCAAATCTATCACCTGTCATAAATATAGCTACCGCTACATAACCCCAATTAATACTCTAGGTAATCCTAAAAGCTGACGATTTTGTTTAGTTAAATCATTAGTCACAATAATTCCACTTTCTCCCTTTGCTTATTTGTGATTTCTTTAAAGTTGTTCATTAGCAAGACGTTCTATAGGAAGACCTTTTTTAAAACGTTCAATATAACGATTAAAGCTTTCTATTTCTTTTTCATTTGGTTCAATTTTGATGGACTCAGTATCTTTAAAAGCAATTTCATTAAGATAACTAGATAAATTTACATCGTTTTCTGCTATAAGATACCTAGCTAAAACAGCAATCCCCCATGCTCCACCTTCACCAGCTGTTTGCATAACACTAACAGGACTTTGCATTGCTGCTGCTAAAAATGTTTGAGCAACTTTTTTGGTTTTGAATATACCTCCGTGCCCATATATTGAATGAATTTCAATATCTTCATTTTCTTTTAATAAATCAATACCAATTTTTAATGTACTAAATGCACTATATATATGAGTCTTCATTACATTAGCTAAATTGAATGAACTATCTATCGATCGTACTAACATAGGGTAACCCTGTTGAACCTCTGTAATAAATTCTCCAGATATATATCCATATGAAAGTAATTTCCCAAGTTTATCATCACCATTTAAAGCGTTTTCGAATAATTTTGTAAAAAGTTCACTTTTTTCATATTTGACACCCATTACTTCTAATACTTCTCCAAATAAATCAACCCATGCATTAATATCAGATGTGCAATTATTCGCATGTATCATGGCTACTTCATAGCCATCTGGTGTTGTGACAATATCCACTTCTGGATAAATATTTTTTAAAGATTTGTCTAATACAATCATTGAAAAGATACTTGTTCCTGCAGATATATTACCAGTCTTTGGTGCTACGCTATTTGTAGCTACCATTCCAGTTGCAGCATCAGCTTCTGGAGCACACATAGGACAGCCTGCTTCTAATTGACCATTTGGATCAATAAGTTTTGCTCCTGTTTCTGTTAAATAACCTGCATTTTCACCTGCTACCACAACTTTTGGTAATACTTCTAAAATATCTTGATGATATCCCATTTCAGAAAAAAGCTGATTAAATGTTTTAGCAATATCTTGTCGATACTCTTTAGTTTCTACATCAACGGGAAACATGCCTGAGGCATCGCCTATACCTAATACTTTTTCATCTGTTAAGTACCAATGAATATAACCAGCAAGTGTTGTCATGTAATCTACTTTAGCAACATGAGACTCATTATTTATAGCTGATTGATATAATTGAGCTATGCTCCATCTTTCTGGAATATTTACTTGAAATGATTCTCTTAAAATCTTAGCCGCCTGATTAGCATTGTTATTACGCCAAGTTCGAAATGGAACGAGCAAATCTTCTTGTTGATCAAATACTAAATAACCATGCATCATCCCACTAATGCCTAATGATTTAATTTTTTTCACTGTAGTCCCATACTGTTCTTTTATAACTTTAGTCATTTCACTATAACTTTTTTGTAGACCTATCCATGCATCGTTCATAGAATATGTCCAATATCCGTCTTGATATGTATTTTCCCATCCAAACGTTCCTGTAGCTAATGTTTTACAGTTGTCATCAATTGCTACCGTTTTAATTCTAGTTGAACCAAATTCAATACCAATTGTTAAATTACCCGCTTCAATAAATTGTTTTATTGAGGAATTATTCATTTTATGCACCTCCCTATAAAATTAGTGAAAACGCTTACTTATTTAATGCTATCAAAACTTTATATAGCAAACAAGTAATTTTCAAATATAATATTTTATTAATTTTAATATTTATAAATACACAATTGATACTTTTAGTTATATAAAATCCTAAATACAAACTTATTAGTTATTTATTTAGAAAAAGTATACAAACGATATTTTTCTTTTCTCAATACTTACAGTGTTGTAAGTTTATCTATTAATTGTTGTAATATTTTATTATTGATGTTTTTATAATAAGTAAAGAGAAAGAAGGTGAAAAAAGTGGAAAATACAAATAGTAAAATGCATAAAAATGACAATAGTTATGTTTTATCAGCATTGAGTTATTTAAGTATCTTTTTTGCACCTATCATTTTACCTTTATTGGTATGGATACTTGCGGAAGAGCCAACGTCTGAGCATGGTAAAAAAGCATTAGGGAACTGGACTGACCCCAATTAGTGGGAATTATATAAAA
>NZ_KV826340.1:0-13477 GCF_001835895.1 Staphylococcus sp. HMSC034C12
GGCTAATTTGTTAGAAATTATGTCCCAGCCTCATTTTTTCTGAGATTTATGTCCCAGCCTCATTTATATATAAAAAACACCCTACATCTTGGTAAGGTGTTACTAAAGTCAATTTTTGCAATCTATAAATTATAGTTTAACAACGTTTGCAGCTTGAGGACCGCGATCGCCTTCAACTACTTCAAACTCAACTGATTGACCTTCTTCTAATGATTTATAACCTTCTTGGTTAATTGCTGAGAAGTGTACGAATACGTCGTTTTCTCCTTCAACTTCGATGAAGCCAAAACCTTTTTCAGCGTTAAACCATTTAACTGTACCTTGTTTCATAATTGTGAAACCTCCAAGACTAAAATTCATTCAATATGCATTATTCGCATATTACAAAAAATACGTGTTATAAATATGTATAAATAACAAAATGCTATCAATCAATATTACAGATATTCTTTGCAATATGGAATAAAACTATTGCTTGATAACTATTATATGTTAGTTTGAACTAAATTGCAATACAATTATAGAAAATTCTCTTTTAATTAATTTTTGGTAGATTATAATAAACTTCTTTATTATTTAAAACAATAAAACTATAAAATATTTGTAAATCTTCATCACAATCTTCACAAAAATTTAAATCACAATTATTATAAAATGCATAAATATTATATTTCCCAATAACATAATTATTATAATATTTTTTACTTTTTTTAATAATTGATTGATAATCTTCTAACATTTCTTCATAGTTACTATAATGATGTTGTTCTACGATTTTTTCTGTCCAGTCGCTAAATAACCACCATCCCTCGTAGTCTGCACGAATCTTTGCAACTGTCCACATGACTAAGTCCCCTCTCAAATTAAAACTCTAATAAATATTGTAACTTTTTTTTAGACGAATTCAAGCTTAAAGACTCCGTTCTTTTAATTGAGATAAAGATGATATGTATATTAATTATTAGTTTTTTGTAGGAAAAATACGTATAATATAATGTAGAGGTGATAATGATGCAACATAAACATATACAAGTATTTGGAACTGTCCAAGGTGTAGGGTTCCGTCATCATACTGAATTAATTGCAAAAAAACTTGATATATTTGGTACTGTTCAAAATGTTGAGGATTATGTAGATATATATGCTCAAGGTGACGAGGAAAAAATAAAATCATTTATTAATAAAGTGATTGCTGGTGCTTCTCCTGCATCTTCAGTTTCTGATTATAGTATTGAAGATTTAGACGTAACAAATAGATACTCAGAATTTAAAACGATTTATTAAATAAAGGAAGATGAATATTGAGATATAACCTTTCTCGGCTTCTGGGTGTTTTAGTAGGAATTCCAATAGCTATTATCTCATGGGTGACAAGTGTATTTGGATTTGATTTATCCTTTATACTTGATGCCCTAATAGGTATTGGAATGTTTTTTGTATCTTATTTTCCTACTCAAAGATTGACATCCAAAAAATATTTAAATGAAATTGGATTATCACGTAGAGACTATCGTTTTGTTAATCAACAACTCAATCAATCACATAATAAAATTCGTAATATTTTAAAATCATATATTAATATCAGATCGATTAAAGATTTTCGTCAAATTAATGATATTTATAAAATTTCTAAGTCTATTCATTTTGCTGTTAAACAGAGACCTTCATCATTTTTCAAAGTAGAAAGTTTCTTTTATTCGCATATAGATAATGCACTAAATTTAATTGATGCATATACCCGTTTATCTAAAATGCCAAAAAAATCTGCTGAAGAAAAGCAAAAATTAGAGCAAACACGTATTACTTTAGATGAGGTGAAACGTACACTTATTGCAGATTTAAAAAGACTTAATGAAGATGATTATGAGCGTTTAGATATTGAAATGGAACTTAATCGGTTACAACACAAGCGATATAAAAAATACTAATTTAAAGTTAAGATAAGAATGGAGAGAATTTTTAAATGAATCAAAAAGACCAATTTATTAACTCACATCCATTAGATGATTATATAGATCATCAAACGCATGATGTTTCAACTCAAAATGTTAAGCAAGACTTTGAACAACAATTTAACGAACAAGATTTAAAAAAAATTGATTCAATTAGTCAACAAATCAAACCACTAGATAGTGAAGGCCTATTATCTTTTGGGACACATCTACAACAGAACATGTCTCAATTTTCACATCAAATGTTAGATGAAGTTCAATCGAAAGATGTGGGTCCTATTGGTGATACTTTAAATCAATTAATGTCTAAGTTAAGAGAAGTTAATCCTGATGACTTGAATCAAGACAATCAATCTAAACTTAAACGTTTATTTAGACGAACAAAAGCTTCAATAAATGAAGTATTTTCTAGAATGCAATCTGTAAGTTCACAAGTTGATAGAATCACCATTCAATTGGATAAGCATAAAGGAAATTTAACTAAAGACATTCAGTTACTCGATCATCTTTATGAACAAAATAAAGTATATTTTGAGGATGTTTCTCTATACATTGCTGCTGCACAGCGTAAAAAACAAGAAATAAATGCTAATGAATTGCCTAAATTGCGTCAACATGCAGAACAATCTGGTAATCAAATGGATATTCAAAGTGTCGCTGATATGGAGCAATTTGTTGATCGATTAGATAAAAAAATTTATGACTTACAATTATCACGTCAAATTGCAATTCAAACAGCGCCGCAAATTCGTATGATTCAAAATGTGAATCAAGCATTAGCTGAAAAAATTCAAAGTTCTATTCTCACAAGTATTCCTTTATGGAAAAATCAGATGGCTATTGCCCTCACTTTAATGAGACAAAAAAATGCTGTAACAGCTCAGCGTGCAGTTACTGATACCACAAATGATTTACTTACACGAAATGCAGCCATGTTAAAACAAAATGCAATTGAAACGGCTACTGAAAATGAACGTGGTATCGTAGATATTGAAACGCTTAAAGCGACTCAAAATGACATCATTGAAACGATTGAACAAACACTGCAAATTCAATATAATGGACGTCAAAAACGTCAACAAGCTGAAAGAGAATTATCACAACTCGAGAATGAATTAAAAGAACATTTACTTACTATGAAAAAAGAATAGATAAAATTAAAACACCGATTGCTCTCATTTAAAGAAGTAACCGGTGTTTAGTATATCTATTCCTTTTGATAAACAATATACGATTGATTTATAAACTTAGATACGATATACCCCATTATGATTGAAATGATAGCTATAGGTAACCATTCTAAAGAATATTGCTTAAGGGGTAAATGATTTATAACATTTAATTTTATTAAACCTAATGTATTTATTGTACTTACAATTGAAACAAGACTAACAATAATAATAGGTATTTGTTGCGCAATAGGTTTAGTTGGAATAAAACGCGCAAGTAAAATTAAAATAATCATAGTAATGGCTACAGGATAAATAATACTTAACACAGGAACAGACATGTTTATAACAGTATTTAATCCTAAATTAGCCAATATAAAACTGATAATTGTAAAACCTATAACATATACCTTATAACTAATTTTTGAAAATATACTATAAAAGTATTGACTCACAGATACAATAAGTCCACAAGCTGTAGTTAAACAAGCTAAAGCAACAATGATACCTAGTAAGTATTTTCCTAGAATACCAAAGCCGTTTGTAGCCATGGTAGTAAGTAAATAAGTTCCTATATTTTGATTTTTAGCCATTAGAGATGTAATCGTATTTTGACTTATTCCCATATGATTACCAATATAGCCTAAAGAAACATATATAAAAATTAATGCTAAAGCGGCAATAAATCCAGCTATAACTGTTTGTTTAAATATTTGATTGGTGTGTTTAACTCCTGTTGCTTTAATGGCATTAACCACAATCATTGAAAATGCAATTGCTGCAATTGCATCCATTGTTAAATACCCTTCAATAAAGCCGTGTGAAAAACTTTCTATATTTGAAGAATATATCTCTGGATTTCCATGAGATGAACTGTGTCCCTTATAATCTACAAATCCTTTAATAATCATGGCCAAAATTGTAATTAATAATAAAGGAGTTAATAAAGATCCAATTCGATCTACTATTTTACCAGGATTAATACATAAATATAAAACAACAATAAAATAAATAAGTGTAAAAATGAATAAAGACATATTACTATTTGAATGCGTAATGGGTGTAATAGTCATTTCAAAAGACGTAGATGCAGTACGTGGTATAGCAAATAGAGGTCCAATGGTTAAATAAATAATAATGAGAAAGATAACTGAAAATCTCGGTGACAGTTTATTAAAGGCACCAATATATCCTTGTTTATCAAGTGCCCCAACGACTACTCCAAGTAATGGTAAGCCTATTCCAGTCAAACAAAAAGCTAAAATTGCTGGCCAGAAATAGGCACCACTTTCTTGTCCTAAATTAGGAGGAAAAATTAGATTACCTGCGCCAAAAAACATAGCAAATAGCGTAAAGCCGATAATCCAAGTATGTTTATTCATAGAATTGCTCCTTTTTATGTATATGTTTGCAATATTTAACATTCTAGCACAAAAAGAATTGACAAGTCTATGTATGTCACAAAAATTTGAATATTATAAATCAATATACAGTTTAATTATTAGAAAGATTTTAATAATAATTTTTTTAGCAATGGTGATAAGTGACTCGGTAAATTTTCAACACCTTCTACAAATAATGCAAATTGTCCATAAATATTATGAATGGTTTCTTCAATATCTTCAGTAATAGGATCTTGGCTTAAAAAGACATTAAATACTTCGATTCCAAATTTACGCGCCATTTCCACAGCTTCATACGTATCTAAAATACCGTCTTGAGCATAGTTATACGCTGAAGGTTCCCCATCTGAAAAGATAATTAAGAAACGTTGTTGATGACTTCTTCTTAATAAACGTTCACTTGCAATTCGTATAGCTACGCCATCTCTATTATCATCTTGAGGATGTAATGACATAATGCGTGGTCCGCTTTTTTCCATGATTGAACGATCGTAATGAACGATTTCATCAATGATATTGGGTTGTTTTCGATCATCAGAGTCAAAAGCATCTTCATTAAAAGCAAGTATCTCATGTTTAACGTTGAGTGCTTTTAATGTTTCATGAAATAATACGACGCCTTTAATCGTTTCTTCCATTTTATCAAACATACTAGCAGATACATCAATCAGTAATGTAAAAGTCGCATCGAATGTTTTACTAAGGTCTTGTTTTTTATAAAACAATTTATATTGATCATCAATAAACCAATTGGTTAAATCACGTTGAAGACGACCTTTAGTCAAATTATGACGTTCGTCAACATGTTCTCTATCGATGGTTTTCTTTATAATCTGAATTAAATCTTTAGTTTCAAATTGTACTTCATTTTTAACTTGCTGGTAGCTTGAAATATACTCTGGCTCTATATCAGGTACTTTCCATTCTATTTCGACATTTTCATTAATACCACGTAAAGCAAATGATGGATTAGAACCTATAGAACCGCCTTCATCACGATCAAGTGCATGATTAGAGCCACGTCCTTTTTTCGTCATCATATCTGTCATATCATCAGTTGAATCACCTTCACGTGCAGTGTCGTTATCACTCATAACATCACTATTTTCACCTTCATGTAATTCCATTTCAAGATAAGCGCCACCTTCAGATTTACTATCTTGAGCGTTTGTTTCAGCTTCGGCTGATGTAGTGTCAGTTTCTTCGTTTGTATTATCTTGGCCATCAACATTACTTGCATCCATACGTTTAATATCCTCGTAAGACATTTCATGAATAGCTTCATATACTTTTCTAGGAAGATGATAATATTCATTTAACATATCATGTGATAACATTTCATCGATTTGGAACATGACACGTTGTGCAAGATACATATTATCTTCAGATGATTCATTTTGGAAAAAATCAGGTAAATATTGAAACATGTGATTTAATATGTCATCTAATTGTGGATGTATCGTGGGTATATCAAAGAAGTTTTGACTTAAAAATGCGCGCTCTAAATATAAGAAAAGTAAATCTGTATATACCGTTTTTGTTTTATAGAATTTAATTTGTGATTCCGTATAAGATAATCGAGTTTTTACTCTTAAATCAATTTGTTTAGCAGTGCTAGGTCGCTCCTCTTTAATAAAATTAAAAACGCGCATATCTTCTAGCAATCTAAAGAGTTGATGATAAAATTTGGGATGGCTAAATTCATTATCATGAAGAACTTCATTTACGATAGCTTCGTCCATCATTTTATAACCGTATGCAGCGAGCATGACATCTGTTTTTAACCCTGCACTTTCAATATCTTTTGGACGATGAGACCAAAACCAACTTGTAATTAAAGTATTATTAATAGGATCATAATAAGGGAACTTTTGAATTTTTACTTTAGTTTGTTCGTTTTTCAGTAGTAAGCGCGCTAAATCTTGTAACATCATGACTTGCTTAGCATCTAGCTGCTCATCATTAAATTTTATAAAACGATCACTCATAATAATCCCTCTCTAAAAGTTTAGTTCGATTGCATTTCTGATGGCTTGCTGTTCGCGTTCATCTTCAAGTTTATCGATAATTGTACGCTGAATTGCTCTCTCTATTGGCATAACTGTAATTAAGTCACTTAAGTCAATTAACGCACGAATACTAGCTGCTTCTTCTGAAATTTGTCCTTGTTTTGACATTGTACGTAAGTCTTCATTAAATTTAATGATTTTTTTAATTATATCATCATCTTGAAGCTGGCTTTGTTGTTTAATGACATCTTTAAGAATGTCTCCTCCAATGTAATCAACTTGTATGACAATAAAGCGGTTTTTTAATGCTTCATTCATTGGTAATGTACCAACATAGCCTTCATTTATCGCAGCAATTACATTGAAACCAGGGGCTGCTTTAATTACTTCTCCAGTAAATGGATTGGTTAACTGACGTCTATAGTCTAATACGCCATTTAAAATAGGTAATGTTTCAGGTTTAGCCATATTGATTTCATCAATATATAAGATATGACCTTCTCGCATGGCTTTTATAACTGGGCCGTCAATAAAAATAATTTCTTGTTGACCTTGTTCATTTGTTTTTATTGTTTTAAAACCTAATAAGCTCTCTGCGTCTAAATCAACAGAACAGTTAACTTGATGCATCGGCGTTTGGACTACTTCACTTAAAGTTTCAGCTAATCGTGTTTTACCAGAGCCTGTAGGGCCTTTTAATAAAATATTTTTATTTAAATTAAACAATGCTTGTGCATCATTGAATACAGATTGATCTGAATTGATATAATGATTATTTGGCATTTTAATATTCTCCTTTATAAGATGAAAAAATAGACCAAGAGCGTGTATAAATGTATAGATATTGGTACATCACTCTGAGTCTTAATTTAATCGTTATCTTTTAGAAATTGAATGTATTTAAACTTCTTTAAAATAATCTTTGTAATAACCACCTACTAGACCAGAGTTATCAATGATTTGATAATATTCTTCAGTTTCATTGATGACATCATATTGTTTTCCAATAGTAAGCATATCTGATACTGTGAATTTTTTTGCATCAGTATTAACTACCATCACTTGTTTAATTGGTGTGCGTGATTTCCAATCTTCATGTAACATTGCCATTTTAAATCCTCCAATAAAATGAATTATATTATTTTTTTTCTAAAGTATATATGAAAGAGATGCCGCTACCTTCAGTAATGCGTAACGATTGAGCATCACCTTGATTTAATATTTGATAAGGAATACCAATTTCATCCAGTTCTTTTCGTGCATGTTCAAAGTCTTCAGTTGAATTTGTACTGAATTCAATTTGTTCCACAATTCCTTCTTCTTTTAATTCAACTTGTTCATTAGATTGATATAAATGAATTTCTCCACCAAGTCCACCATCTCCGATTTTAAATACCTGGACAGTTTGATCAGGAAATTCAGTAGATTCATATTCAGCATAATGCGTTAAATTAAATACATTTTTAAAGATAGAAGTTGTAACCAATAATTCGTTTACTTTAATAATTACTGGTCCCAACCCTTGAATTTGGTGAAGAGGATTAACAGCACTTTCAAAAGTAGGTGTGCCTAATCCAATACCAACATTCAGTTCATTAGAATAGATATCAAAAATTTGATGATTATCATCTTTAAAATTAAAGTGCTGATTACCGTTTAATTCAGTGATTGAACTAAATTGAATATTATTTTTTTCTAATATTTGTTGATATTCTTCTAAACCAGCATTCGATGGTGTTCTTAATCCCACGCTTGATATATGTACATTTCTATAATTAGGATTAGGAACTTCTACAAAGTGAAGTCTTGTACCAGGATTTAATTCAGCATCACCAAAACGTAATGCCTGTCTTTTTGTTGCAACATTAAGACCTAAAATATTATGAAATAAATTCTGTGTTTTTGAGAGATCACTTGTTCCAATCGTAACACTTCTTAGTCCACTCATTCATCGACACTCCCATTTATATATCTTTTCTTAAACATTATAACGTATTTTATATATGAATAATATGTTGAACGCTTAAATAAGAGTATTGTTTTTTATTATAAAATATACGTAAATAAAAATATTATAAATGATTAAAGTTTGTATAATAAATAACATATATATAAGATAATATATATGTTATACCCCTCCCCTACCTTGTTTTATAAAGGCAGGGGGGATATCATAGGTTATTTAATTGTCTAAAAACAAACTTGATAAATTATATAAAGTTCGTTTTTAACTTATTGTAGTTTTAATAATTATTATTTTTTAATAGATTCTTTTGTAATACTCTTAAGAATATTTGCTGTTTTTTGTCCAAATATAATACTTAATTTATCATTTTTATACATGTTAGCATCTGCTTTGGAAAAGTCATAAATGGATAATGAGGGATGCGCTTCTCTGCTATTTTTTATATTCTCATTATTAGGATACATTTACGTTATCTTCTTTTATTTCTATATTACATATTTATTTTTAACTAATGATAATATCGAAATATTCTAGCGTAATTTTTTTAATGCTAATATAACTAAAACTTAAAAAGAGTAGAATAAATTCATTATGAACTTATTCTACTCTTTATCAATTTATGATTAAGATTTCAATATATTTAGCGCTTTAATAAATGAAATTAAGATTCTAATAATAAGTCTTCTGGGCTCTCGATCAGCTCTTTAATTGTTTTTAAGAATCCAACTGCTTCTTTGCCATCAATAATTCTATGGTCATAGCTTAATGCAATGTACATCATTGGTCTGTTCTCGATTGTATCTTTATCAATAGCAATTGGACGAGTGATAATTGAATGCATACCTAAGATAGCAGCTTGATTACCATTAATAATTGGTGTACTCATCATAGAACCAAATACACCACCATTAGTGATTGTAAATGAACCATTTACCATATCATCTAATCCAAGTTTTTTATCACGTGCTTTTACTGCTAAATCTGCAATTGATTTTTCTAGTTCAGCAAAGTTTTTCTTATCACAATCTCTAACGAATGGTACTAATAATCCATCATCTGTTGAAACAGCAATACCAATATCATAGTATTGTTTAGTAATCATATCGTCTCCATCAATTTCAGCATTAACTTCTGGATATTTTTTGAGTGCTGCTACTGCTGCCTTAGTAAAGAATGACATAAATCCTAATTTAGTGCCGTCATGATCTTTAATAAATTGTTCTTTTTTACGTTTTCTTAATTCCATTACATTTGTCATATCAACTTCATTAAATGTTGTGAGCATTGCGGTATTATTAGATACTTCTAATAATTTTTTTGCAGCTGTTTTCTTTCTTCTAGACATTTTTTCACGAATCACTGGTTTATTAGGCGTATTAGCAGTTGATTTTTTAGATGTTTCTTGTTGTGAATTAGGTTGAGTATTTTGATTAGATTGACTTGTTTTTTGACGATTATCAACATCTTCTTTTCTTATCACATCGCTACCTTTTCCAGCTACTTCATTTAAATCAATACCATTTTTACGAGCATGACGACGTGCTGATGGCGTTGCATTCACTCTTTTATTATTGATTGATTCTGAGTCGTCATTTGAACTTGTATCGCTACCTTGTGCTTCAGTAGAAGTGCGTGGTGTTGAATGATTAGTTTCTGCAGAATCTGTTTTTATGTTTTCATTTTCAGAAGTTGAATCGTTATTTTGTGATTTGCTTGAACTACTTGTACTACCTTTACCTTCACCGACAATTGCAATAGCTTGGCCCACTTCTACAGTGTCGCCTTCAGATGCAAGTTGTTCTTGAAGTATACCATCTTCTTCAGATACAACTTCAACATTCACTTTGTCAGTTTCTAATTCAAGAATAGCGTCTCCTTTTTCAACATTATCCCCTATGTTTTTTAGCCACTCTGCAACTGTACCTTCTGTAATTGATTCTGCTAATTCTGGAACTTTTACCTCTGCCATTATATTTCCCCCTAGTTATTTTTGACACTATTTTCAATAATTTTATGTTGAACAAGTTTGTGAATTTCTCCATCACCTTCGGCAGGTGCTGCACGTTGTATTCTACCCTGATAACTTAAATTATATTGATGTCCAACAATAGATTTAAGATATGGGTAAACAAATAACCATGCGCCTTGGTTTTTAGGTTCTTCTTGAACCCAAGCAACAGATTCTAAATTTGGTAATTCTTCTAAAGCTTTTTTAATGTCTTCCTCTGGGAAAGGATATAATCTTTCCACAGCAATAAGTTGTATATTTTCATTAGGTTCTTTTGCTAATGTTTCTTTTAAATCAATAAACATTTTTCCAGAAGCTAAAATGACTTTTGTTACTTTAGCTTTTTGAGCATCTTCAACAATAATTGGTTTGAAACTGCCAGTTGTAAATTCACTAATTGGCTTAGCCACTGTTTTATTTCTTAACAAACTCTTAGGTGACATCACAATTAATGGTCTCATCGCTTCAGTATTTAAACTTTTAGCTTGTGCACGTAATAAATGGAAGTAGTTACTAGAACTTGATAGATTGACCACTGTACTATTATTTTCAGCCGCCAGTTGTAAGAATCTTTCTAAACGTGCTGATGAATGTTCAGGACCTTGACCTTCAAAAGCGTGTGGTAAGAATAAAGTTAGACCACTACGCTCGCCCCATTTGGCTCTGGCAGATGACATAAAATTATCAAAAATCATTTGTGCCATATTTGAAAAATCTCCATATTGGGCTTCCCAAATATTCATACTATTTTTATTTTCAACATTATATCCATATTCAAAGCCTACGACTGCAGCTTCTGATAATGGACTGTTATGCACTTCAAATGTTGCTTTTTGATTTGGTACATGGTGAAGCGGTGTATACGTATTGCCATTGTCTTCATCATGTAGTACAGCATGTCTGTGACTGAATGTGCCACGTTCACTATCTTGACCTGTCAAACGAATTGATATGCCATCTTGAACAATTGTTGCAAAAGCTAATTGTTCTGCTTGAGCCCAATCAACTAGGCCATTTTCATTTTCAAAAGGTTCTCTACGTTTTTCTAATACTTTATTTAATTTTCTAAATACCTGGAAATCTTCAGGATAGTTCAACATTGCATCATTAATTTCTTTCAAATGTTCAAAGCTAAACTCTTTTTTATCACTTTGTAAAGGTAACTGAAGCGATTCAGGTTTATTCATTACAGTACTATTCATTTTATCTGATTTATCAATTTTATCTTGAGCAGTACGCATTTCTTTTTGTACAGAATCAATGATTTCAGACATTTGTTCTTTCGTTAAAATACCTTCATCTACAAGTTTATTTCCATAAATCACTTCAACTGAATCATGCTGTCTAATATTGTGATATAACGTTGGATTTGTAATAGATGGTTCATCCATCTCGTTATGTCCATATCGACGATAACCTACTAAATCAATGACAAAGTCTTTATGGAATTCTTTTCTAAATTCCATAGCAATATCAATTGCTTCAATTGTCGCTTCTACATCATCTGCATTCACATGAAGAATAGGTACATCGTACCCCTTAGCGATATCTGATGAATACGTTGTAGAACGACCATCAATAGGTTCAGTTGTAAAACCAATTCGGTTATTTGTAATTATATGTAGTGCTCCGCCAGTTGAATAACCATTTAAATTACTTAAATTCATTGTTTCAAAATTGATACCTTGACCAGGATATGCAGCATCTCCATGAATAATAATTGGCATACCGTGATGGAAATCTGTAGTTGGTCCACCCGCATGATGTGTATCATCTTGAGCAGCACGTGTTTTTCCTATAACTACAGGTGCTACAATTTCTAGGTGACTTGGATTGTTTGCTAAAGAAATACATTGTTCAATACCATATGAAGAAGTAGTTTTAACGCCACCTAAGTGATATTTAACGTCTCCTGTCCAACCAGCAGTAAGTTTTAAACTGCCATCTTCAGGTAAGAATTTCATTGGATCCGTGTGCATAAATTCTGAGATCATCATTTCATAAGGTTTTTCTAATACATGTGTTAAAACATTGAGACGTCCCCTATGTGCCATTCCAATTTGAATATTCTGAATGTCCTCTTGAGCAGCACGCTTCAATGTATGTTGTAACATTGGCACTAATGTATCTACACCTTCAATTGAGAAACGTTTTGCTCCAACAAAATTCTTATGTAGATATTTTTCAAAACCTTCAACATGAGCAAGTGTTTTAAATAAGTTAATTTTTTCATCACTATTAATGGTAGCTTTATAAGGTGTTTCAATACGACGTTTTAACCAAGTACGTTCTTTATTATTGTTAATATGATTGTACTCAAACGCAATAGAGCCTTTATAACGCTTTTCCATACGCTTTAACGCTTCATAAGCATTATCGTATATATCACTAAAGTGATCTGATACGATACCAGATGAAATATTTTTTAATGTCTCTTTATTTAAATTAAAATCTTCAATTTCTAATTTTGGGATATGCGTTCTTTTAGGCGCATTTACAGGATAAATATCAGCCTTTAGATGACCATATTGTCTAATATTATCAATTAATCGCATGACACGTTTGATTGTGCTATCATCTGCTGAAGTACCACTCCCATCTGTGGTAAACTTAGCTTTAACTTGTGCTTCGCCATTTTTTATTGTACTAAAAAGCACTTGTAAATCATCTGAGACAGAAGTTGGGTCTTGAAGATAATCATCATATAAATCGAGCATAAGACCCAAATTTGCCCCAAAATTTACTGGAGCTTCTGTAACATCCCTTTTATCCTTTGCCATATTATACCCTCCACAAAATAGTTAAACCGCTTACAAAACCATCATAGCACTATTTTAACTATTGATAAAGACTATTGACTGAATATTATGTAAAAAGAAAAAATTCAATAAAGATAAACTTTTTTAATTTTATATTAATAAAAAAACACAGATGATAATGGACTGACCCCAATTAGTGGGAATTATATAA
>NZ_KV826341.1:0-975 GCF_001835895.1 Staphylococcus sp. HMSC034C12
TTATATAATTCCCACTAATTGGGGTCAGTCCAATTGTCATCCAACCTTTTTTTAATCAGGAACCACACTCACATCTCCATGAATAGTCATACTAAACCCTTCAGGTGATGTTAAATTCGTTTCTTTAGCGTGAGGTTGATAGATATCAATATGTGTTAATCCATAAGTGTTCTTATTGTCTGGATTCACTTGATTAGATTGCCATGTATTCACAGCAATGTGATGATGATAGTGTTGTGTAGAAATAAATAAACTTTGAGGGAGATTTGAAATATGTTCAAAACCAAGTTGATCAATATAGAATTGACGAGCCTCTACCAAATTATGTGTTTTTAAATGGAGATGTCCTAGTTTTCCATCTGATGGAAAACCTTGCCAACCATTTTCAGTACGATGTGAAATTAAATCTTGTGCATCAACTTCAAGAGTATCCATTTTAATAAAGCCATTCTCCCATTCCCAACCACTAGAAGGGCGATCTTGATAGACTTCAATACCATTACCTTCTGGGTCATTGAAATATAGTGCTTCACTTACTAAATGGTCACCGCCACCAACAGGCTGATTTAAACTACTCATATGATATAGGAAGTTAGCTAAATCTTGTCGTGAAGGTAATAAATAAGCGATATGAAAAAGGCCAGCTTCTCTAAATTCAGGATGACGTCCATGATCTAAAAGATGAAGCGTTAACGTGTGACCATGTTCTCCAACATTAAAAATAGTTTGTGTGTCAGTTTTCTTTTTAATAGAAAAACCGAGTACTTCAGAATGAAAGTGATTCATTTTGTTTAAATCTTTAACATTTAAAGTGACGTTCGTCACTTGCATTGCTTCTTTTGAATGAAATGTAGTCATGTATCATAGCCTATCTTTTTTATACTAAGTATATTAAATATACTAGAATAGTTACTAAGAGACAAGATAAATAACTTGATTAAAAAGAGTCCGGGACATAAAGTATCTAGATAAGTG
>NZ_KV826342.1:0-9180 GCF_001835895.1 Staphylococcus sp. HMSC034C12
TTTATTAAGTTCCCATTTTAAGGGTTCAGTGCCTTGTAGTTATTGTGTTTTTATATACTTTACTACTTATTTTCGTTGTTATCATCAAAGGACTGCATGAAGTTCATGCATTCATTCATCATATTATCCATTCTCTGGTCATAATCAGAACCTTGGGTAAAACCAGTTTGTCCAATGACGATTAAACCAGCTAGTACAAACGACAGCACTAAAGGTAACTTCTTTTTCATCGCTTATTTCCCCTTTCATTCAAAGTATCCCTAATCTTTTTTTAACACTTTCTTTAATTTTTCATATTCATCTTCATTAATTTCACCTTGGGCCAGCCTTTCCTTTAAAATTTGTAAAGAATCATCTGATCTTACACCTTTTGGTTTTTCTGAAGCTTTTGCAATTAATATATATACACCATAAAATAACAAGCCAAGAATGATAATCCAAAAAATCATGCCAATGAACCCCATTCCGCCCATCATATGACCCATACCCATACAATTTGTCAATCCTTTCCTTCTTTCTCGTTTTACAATTATACCATATGGGGGTATTAGTATTCCAAAAAAGTGTTTTTAATATTAGTAGCAGAAGGCAATTCATTGTACTGCAAAATGGCCCGATTATTGAACTATTTTTTAATAAAATAATTCCTACGTTCCCAATTCCAGAAAGCAATAATACTAAAAGATTCCTCATCTGCTTTTTCCTCATCATCTGTCATATAATCTGTATCTTTTATTGGATATTTTTCCGTTTCATCAACGGGAGATTGAATATCTGACTTATGCTTATTTTTTGGTTTCACAATTTTTGAGCGTAATATTTTCATGGGAACGCTCCAAATCAATATCTTTATTTGGCGCATATTTGCGTTTTAAGAGCTTATGTATGTTTTTAGGTTAAAACTATATGATCTATACATAATTCTTTAAAATACCCCCTTTAAATTCAAAATAAGAGCATTTGAATTTAAACAAAATAAAAAAACCGACCTCCTGCCATCTCAGCAAGGGGCACTTGAAAACCGTTTGGAAATCATCAAGGGACGTGTCGTATTTTTTGAAAAAACCACTCAAAAAATCTCCACTCAAGGCACGCATAAAATATCAGCGAATATACCAAAGGAGTGAACATATTGATTCCATATTATCTTTGCCTAAAAGAAAACATAATTAAACACCGACGTGTCGGTGTTTTAGTGTTCATGTGAATATTAAAAATTTATGGAGTGATGATACATGAACACATTCGTTTTCGGCGTGATTTTAAAGAGATTAGAAGAAAAAGGACTTAATGTACACGAAGTATTCAATATGAGCGATAAACAGGCTAAAAAAGACTTATTTGATGATTTATACCATTATGTCAGATATACAAAGCCATGCGGTGCAGAATTAACGAATGTATTATACTTGACCGCGTACTATGGTACGCGGTTTATTATTATTTAGAGGTGAACTATGTGAGTTATCGTATTACTGCATTTGCAGAAAAATGTGGGGTAAATAAAGAGACGATTAGATATTACGAACAAAAAAATTTATTACAAGAACCTTCCCGAACGAAAGCTGGTTATCGGATATATTCAGATGATGATGTTAAGCGTGTATGGTTTATTAAACGGATGCAAGAGCTTGGTTTTTCTTTAAGTGAAATCCACAAGTTGCTTGGTGTTGTAGATAAGGATGATGTGCGGTGTTCGGATATGTATGAGTTCGTTTCTCAAAAAGTTGATGAAGTACAACAACAAATTAGAGATTTAATGCGTGTTGAGAATATGTTGAATGATTTAAAAGAATGTTGTCCGAATGAAGAATATTTATATTCTTGCCCTATTATTGAGAAAATGTTTGAGGGTTAAAATCAACTTTTTAGCAGGTGATGTAAATTGACTGTACAAAAGAGAAAAAATGTAAAGGATAATGATAAATTATTGTTTTTAGGAATACCAGCATTGTTGGTTCTATGTTGCGCTTTACCAATCCTTTTAATTGCAATTGGATTGAGTTCTATGGGTGCTTTCTTAATAGGAAAACAAGTTTGGATATTTGGTTCTGTTTTGTTAATTGTCGGACTGATTATGTTGGTAAAAAGAAGAGGTAGTCGTAATACATGTCAGTCGGATTGTTGCCATTATAAATTCAGTGAAACAGAAGAAAAAGGGGGGGAGTGATTTGAAATCAATATTGTTCTTTAAAAGATTTTATTATCAGCTCTCATTATTGTAAGCCTCTCAGCATGTGGAATATCCAATGGAACCAACATTGTTATTTTAATTTCAGGAATTTATATTTCTTATTATTGGGGGATTGGTCCGGGTGGCATATTTCGATAATTAAAAGGAGTGTTAAAAAATGACTAAGAAAATCAGTATGAAAGTTAGTGGCATGACTTGTATGGGTTGTGAAGAACATGTAGCAGTTGCACTTGAAAATATTGGTGCCAAGAATGTAGAAGCTAGTTTTCGTCACGGTGAAGTATTATTTGAATTACCCGATGATATTGGGATTGAAAGTGCAAAAAAGGCTATTGATGAGGCGAAATATCAACCTGGAGAAATAGAAGAAATATCATCACAAGAAAATGTGGTGTTAGGTAATGAAGGCGATTATGACTTACTTATCATTGGTTCCGGTGGTTCGGCTTTTTCAGCTGCGATCAAAGCGATTGAATACGGGGCAAAAGTAGCCATGATTGAGCGTGGAACCGTTGGCGGAACATGTGTAAACATTGGCTGTGTTCCATCAAAAACACTTCTTAGGGCTGGAGAAATTAATCATTTAGCAAAAGTAAATCCATTTACGGGATTACAAACATCTGCTGGAGAAGTGGAATTAGCACCCTTAATCAAGCAAAAAGATGAATTAGTGAGTGAGCTTCGCAATCAAAAATATGTGGATCTAATTGATGAATATGGAATTGACTTAATTGTAGGTGAAGCAAAATTTACTGATGAACAGACGGTTGAAGTCAATGGGGAGAAACTTTCCGCAAAACGCTTTTTAATTGCAACGGGTGCATCTCCTTCTCTCCCGCCGATTTCAGGACTTGAAGAAGTGGAGTATTTAACAAGTACAACGCTCCTTGAAATAAAAAAGGTACCTAAACGATTAACGGTGATCGGTTCAGGATATATCGGAATGGAGCTTGGCCAATTGTTTCATAACTTAGGTTCAGAAGTAACGCTTATGCAAAGAAGTGAGCGACTGTTAAAAGAGTATGACCCAGAGATTTCTGAAGTAGTAGAAAAAGCTTTAATTGAACAAGGAATAAACCTTGTAAAAGGGGCAACTTTTGAGCGTGTAGAACAATCTGGAGAGATAAAGAAGGTTCATGTTACAGTAGATGGCAAGAAAAAAGTGATTGAATCAGAGCAGCTGCTTGTTGCAACAGGAAGAAAACCAAATACGGATACGTTGAATTTAAATGCAGCTGGGGTTAAAGTCGGAAAACGAAAAGAAATACTGATAAATGATTATGCTAGAACAAGTAACGAAAAGATTTATGCGGCAGGAGATGTTACATTAGGGCCTCAATTTGTCTATCTAGCAGCATATGAAGGTGGAATTGTTGCCGATAATGCAATCGGTGAATTAAATAAAAAACTAGATTTATCAGTGGTTCCCGGCGTGACATTTACAAATCCAGGGGTAGCAACAGTAGGCTTAACAGAAGAACAAGCAAAAGAAAAAGGCTATGAGGTCAAAACCTCCGTATTGCCTTTAGATGCTGTTCCAAGAGCTATAGTAAATCATGAAACAACAGGTGTTTTTAAGCTTATTGCTGATTCGAAAACATTGAAAATGTTAGGGGTTCATGTTGTATCTGAAAATGCAGGTGAAGTGATTTATGCAGCGACTTTAGCCGTTAAGTTTGGTTTAACCGTAGATGATTTAAAAGAAATCCTTGCACCATATTTAACAATGGCAGAAGGATTAAAATTAGCTGCACTTACATTTGATAAAGATGTATCAAGATTATCTTGTTGTGCAGGGTAAGCTCTTATTTATAGTAGCTTAACTATGTGAAGAAAATACACTCAAACTATCCGGTGGCTATAATTGAGAAAGCCAATCTAAAAAAGTCGGTTCCTTAGCGTACAGGAATTCGACTTTTTTAGGTTGAAATTCCCTTAACGTACAAAATTTCCGAAATGTTGGCGGTACCCCTAAATCAATTGTTAATTAGTAATAACTATAATAAATTAGTTTAAAGGAGCATACATAAGAAATGAATCCATGTTTAAGATTTAAAGATTTTAAAGAAGACTGGAAATATGACTTATTTAACGAACTAGTTACAAATAAAAGTAAAAAATTTAATCCACAAATAGAAGATCCTACAAAGGATATAGAATTAGATAGCATCGAGCAAAATACAGGTCGCATTCTTAATACATACATGTCGAATCAGTTCACAAGTCAAAAAAATAGCTTTAATAAAGAAAATGTCTGGTATAGTAAACTAAGACCTTATTTAAATAAATACTATTATTCACAAATAGATTTAGTAGTGTAGCTAATAAGTCAGCCGGCTCAAAAATGCCACGTGCTGATTGGGAGTTAGTTAAAAGTATTAGATTATATAAAGGTTCAATTGAGGAACAAGAAAAAAATTGGTGATTTCTTTAGCAAACTCGATCACCAGATTGAATTAGAAGAAAAGAAACTTGAACTTTTAGAGCAACAAAAGCGTGGATATATGCAAAAGATTTTCTCACAAGAACTAAGGTTTAAAGATGAAAATGGAGATGAGTATCTTAATTGGAAGACGTCGCAATTAGGAGAAATTACAAAAACATTTAGTGGTGGAACACCAAAATCCAATAATGCTGGTTATTATAATGGAGATATTCCATTTATTAGATCTGGTGAAATTTCTAAGCAATTTACAGAACTAAAAATTACAGAAAACGCTCTTAATAACTCTTCAGCTAAATTAGTTGAAAAAGGAGATTTACTATATGCACTCTATGGAGCTACAAGTGGAGAGGTAGCAATTAGTAAAATTAATGGGGCAATAAATCAAGCAGTATTGTGTATAAAGTCAAAAGAATCTATAAGTTTTTTATTAAACTTTTTGAAACTACAAAAGCAACATATTTTAAAAACATATATTCAAGGGGGACAAGGTAATCTATCAGCAAGTATAGTAAAAGGAATAACTATTAAATTACCTTGTAGAGAAGAACAAACTAAGATTGGTAATTTCTTAGATAAAGTTGAAATTTTAATTGAAAAACAATCTACAAAAGTTGAATTATTAAAGCAACGTAAACAAGGATTATTACAGAAGATGTTTGTTTAATTCTGATAAAGGTCTATTATTTTAATAGAAAAGTTTACAAATATTTGCGAAGGTTTACACGATGATAAGAATAAAAAGGAGGAGCTAGGATGAATGGAATTGGTAAAATATTGGAATTTATTTCTAAGCCTATAAATTTTACAGTTTTATTAGCAACATTTTTAACAACCTCATTATTAACAGGTATGAATTTTTTTAACGAGTCAGTATTAGAAAAAATTCATATTAATAAGTTTTTGCAAAACTATGGTTTTATTATCTTTATTCTATTAATTGCATCTTTTTTCCTATTAATCGTGCAAGTAGGAGCTCATATCATAAAAAAAAGAAAAGATAAAAAGTTTTTTGAGTATTTTAAAGAAAATCAAGATAGATTATTTAATGATGAGGAAGCATTAATCATATTAAAAAAATTATATGATAATCACCCCCAAGCAGTACAACTATCGTATTTAAATCAAAAGGTCAGATTGTTACAACAATTTCAGTTAATTACACCAGCGGTCTCAAGTTGGGAAACAAGTGCGATTGATCCGCATATGCCATACATGTTACAACCAGAAGCAGAAAAAAGGATAAAAGATAAATTAAAAAATAGTAAGTCATCTTAAGAAAATGATTATTAGGTTACAAATTATGGGTATTCGGATTTTATGGTGGAAAAGTTGCTTCCACTTTAAACATCATGTCGGATTCATTTTCTTGTGGTGGTTCTATTGTTTTAAGATCTGGTAGTAATAATAAGTCTGACATATTGTTCATCCTTTACTACTCTGTGGTGTTATAGTATTAAATATAGATTTGATATTGAAATTATCATTGCTAATTATTTTACTAACATCAATCTCATAAAGCATTTATATGATTGAAAACAAAAAGCCTATCATTCACTATCCTACAATAAAAAGGGTTATCCCATAGTTACACGGGATAACCTTACAATTATTAAATTATGCAGTTGCACAGCTACAATCTTTGCACTCGCAAACTTCATCAGTACAGTTGTCTACACATTCTTGACTACAGTAAACTTTTCCTGCTTCTTCTACTTTTGTTTCCCCAAGAACACAATTACAGTTCGGTCTCGCACATTTTTCCATACTAAATTCCTCCTTATTATTTAGGTAAATCTTCGGTTAAACACCAACCACGATCTAATAGACTAACGACGCAATTATCAACAATTCGGTACCGAATAAAATTGGCTTCACGAATACTGCGAACGATGCCTTTATCAACCAATCGTTGAAGTTGGTTAGAAATGGCTTGAGGTTTCATTTCAAGCTGTTCTGCCACCTCGCTAACAGATGCATTTGGAGTTCGAAGCAAGGTATGCAGTATTCTAAGCCGTGTCCCATTAGAAAGTATTTTAAAGGTCTCACTTAAACTTTCAGCGTTCTCTGTATCTAATAAGGGACGTTCCGTTAGTTTTGGTTTTGGTGTACACCAGTTTTCAGACATTATTTCCTCCTCCATTTCACAATTACATTATATAGTGTAATGATTTTTGTGTCAAGAACCTGAAGTTCATATATGAGCATCTTTTTATCAGTACATTATAACGTCTTAATAAGATAAAATATAATTCCCTCTTGTTTGACTACCTACCCGTAATCACCCGTGTTTGATTTATAATTTTGTGGTATTATTATTTTTCCTTAGCATTCCACCAAACAATCCGATTTAACCACTATTTTTTTCGAATTATCAAAATGCTAATTCCACTATATATTCCGAAGACCCATTTTTAATAAGTCAACTAGATAATGTGCAATAAATTTTGGCGTATACATTAACTTTGGTTTAAAGAAAACATTTAAAATTCATGATTATATGCCAACCATTCGACTATTTTTTGAGTTTGTTAAAAGTTCCGAGGCTCAACGTCAATAAAGCAATTGGAATAAAGCACCTATGATTATTTAAAAAAATAAGTTATAATACATTCAAAAATATTTTTGAATGAGGTGTAATTATGTTTCAGACTATTGTAACTGCTGCTATTCTTTATATTGCGACAGCATTAGACTTATTAGTGATTTTATTAATGTTCTTTGCTAGAGCAAAGACTAGAAAAGAATATCGAGATATTTATATTGGTCAATATGTAGGATCTGTAGCATTGATTGTCATAAGTTTATTCTTTGCCTTTGTCTTAAATTATGTTCCTGAAAAATGGATATTAGGATTGTTAGGGTTAATACCGATTTATTTAGGAATTAAAGTGGCTATTTATGGGGATAGTGACGGAGAAGAGAGAGCTAAAAAAGAATTGAATGAAAAAGGATTGTCTAAATTAGTTGGTACGATTGCAATTGTTACGATAGCAAGTTGTGGTGCTGATAATATCGGTTTATTTGTTCCCTATTTTGTGACATTAAGTGTTACTAATTTATTAATTACTTTGTTTGTCTTTTTAATTTTAATTTTCTTCTTGGTATTTACTGCACAAAAATTAGCTAATATTCCAGGAGTTGGAGAAATTGTTGAGAAATTTGGTCGTTGGATTATGGCTGTTATTTATATAGCTTTAGGTTTATTTATCATTATAGAAAATGACACTATTCAAACAATTTTAGGATTTATATTTTAATTTAGGGTGTGATTTCATATGAGTTATGAAAATGCATGTGATGTGATCTGTGTACATGAGGATAAAGTTAACAATGCTTTAAGTTTTTTAGAAGATGATAAATCTAAGAAATTACTTAACATTTTAGAAAAGATTTGTGATGAGAAGAAATTGAAAATTATATTATCTTTGATTAAAGAAGATGAGTTGTGTGTTTGTGATATTTCTGTGATATTGAAAATGAGTGTTGCTTCAACTTCACATCATTTAAGACTTTTATATAAAAATGATGTACTTGATTTTTATAAAAAGGGAAAGATGGCATATTATTTTATTAAAGACGATGAAATAAGAGAGTTTTTCTCTAAAAATCAGAAGGGTTTTTGAAACGAGTGAAACGAGTTTCTTCTTGTCTTGATACTATAAAAATAAGCAAAGATATAACATAAAACTACTTATCGGAAGTTATATGTAACTCATCTAGTACAGATGATATAATATACAGGTCGCCTATCTCTCAGGCGTCAATTTAGACGCAGAGAGGAGGTGCATATTAGATGGTCGAAGCTCTTGTTCACATCACGACCACAGTCATCAGTGGTTGTATTGTTGCGTTATTTACGCATTGGCTACGTACACGTAACAATAAGAAAAAATAGGCGATATTAGCCAACACCTAAAAACCCCCTCACTACTCGCAATAGTGAGGGGGTTGGTGCATATAATGCACGAAGCTCTTGTTATCTAAATTATAACACTGGTTAGTAGTGGAATGCAAAATAGTTTATTGATTACTAACTAGTGAGTGATCTTTAATAAAGATACTATTTCACTAGAGGGAATGCCTATCTTAAACATTATAAAAGATTTATGAAGTTGAAGAACAAAATTGGAGATATTAAATATATTATCTTTTTGATATGTAAGTTTTTCTGATGGTGGAAAATAATAAGAATAATAATGTCTATAATCCTTCAAATAATCATGTAACTTTTCGTCATAATTAACAATGCTTTTTAAATAATTTTGTAACTCGTTATCTAATGAGTGAAATAAATCTTTATATCTATCTATTAAAATGATTTGCTGATTTGATACGAGCCTTCTATGCAAACCTTCATTTATTTTTAATAAGTCAACTAGATAATGTTCAATAAATTTTGGCGTATACATTAACTTTACCCTTATTACTACATGGGGCGTTCTGAAATGAACATGCCCGAAATGAATATGGAGCAAATGCAACAAATGATGATGGAACAACAAATTAAACAAAAACTAGGCTACTTATCCCCTGTAAAATA
>NZ_KV826343.1:0-1736 GCF_001835895.1 Staphylococcus sp. HMSC034C12
GAACATTGAAAACTGAATGACAATATGTCAACGTTAATTCCAATAAAGTAACTTAAATGTTACAAACACTATTTAGTATTATGAGCTAATCAAACATCATAAATTTTTATGGAGAGTTTGATCCTGGCTCAGGATGAACGCTGGCGGCGTGCCTAATACATGCAAGTCGAGCGAACAGACGAGGAGCTTGCTCCTTTGACGTTAGCGGCGGACGGGTGAGTAACACGTAGGTAACCTACCTATAAGACTGGGATAACTTCGGGAAACCGGAGCTAATACCGGATAATATTTCGAACCGCATGGTTCGATAGTGAAAGATGGCTTTGCTATCACTTATAGATGGACCTGCGCCGTATTAGCTAGTTGGTAAGGTAACGGCTTACCAAGGCAACGATACGTAGCCGACCTGAGAGGGTGATCGGCCACACTGGAACTGAGACACGGTCCAGACTCCTACGGGAGGCAGCAGTAGGGAATCTTCCGCAATGGGCGAAAGCCTGACGGAGCAACGCCGCGTGAGTGATGAAGGTCTTCGGATCGTAAAACTCTGTTATTAGGGAAGAACAAACGTGTAAGTAACTGTGCACGTCTTGACGGTACCTAATCAGAAAGCCACGGCTAACTACGTGCCAGCAGCCGCGGTAATACGTAGGTGGCAAGCGTTATCCGGAATTATTGGGCGTAAAGCGCGCGTAGGCGGTTTTTTAAGTCTGATGTGAAAGCCCACGGCTCAACCGTGGAGGGTCATTGGAAACTGGAAAACTTGAGTGCAGAAGAGGAAAGTGGAATTCCATGTGTAGCGGTGAAATGCGCAGAGATATGGAGGAACACCAGTGGCGAAGGCGACTTTCTGGTCTGTAACTGACGCTGATGTGCGAAAGCGTGGGGATCAAACAGGATTAGATACCCTGGTAGTCCACGCCGTAAACGATGAGTGCTAAGTGTTAGGGGGTTTCCGCCCCTTAGTGCTGCAGCTAACGCATTAAGCACTCCGCCTGGGGAGTACGACCGCAAGGTTGAAACTCAAAGGAATTGACGGGGACCCGCACAAGCGGTGGAGCATGTGGTTTAATTCGAAGCAACGCGAAGAACCTTACCAAATCTTGACATCCTTTGACCCTTCTAGAGATAGAAGTTTCCCCTTCGGGGGACAAAGTGACAGGTGGTGCATGGTTGTCGTCAGCTCGTGTCGTGAGATGTTGGGTTAAGTCCCGCAACGAGCGCAACCCTTAAGCTTAGTTGCCATCATTAAGTTGGGCACTCTAAGTTGACTGCCGGTGACAAACCGGAGGAAGGTGGGGATGACGTCAAATCATCATGCCCCTTATGATTTGGGCTACACACGTGCTACAATGGACAATACAAAGGGCAGCGAAACCGCGAGGTCAAGCAAATCCCATAAAGTTGTTCTCAGTTCGGATTGTAGTCTGCAACTCGACTACATGAAGCTGGAATCGCTAGTAATCGTAGATCAGCATGCTACGGTGAATACGTTCCCGGGTCTTGTACACACCGCCCGTCACACCACGAGAGTTTGTAACACCCGAAGCCGGTGGAGTAACCATTTGGAGCTAGCCGTCGAAGGTGGGACAAATGATTGGGGTGAAGTCGTAACAAGGTAGCCGTATCGGAAGGTGCGGCTGGATCACCTCCTTTCTAAGGATATATTCGGAACATCTCGTAGAGATGATACGGAATAACGTGACATATTGTATTCAGTTTTGAATGTTTATTTT
>NZ_KV826344.1:0-9778 GCF_001835895.1 Staphylococcus sp. HMSC034C12
GTGTTTTTCATCCTTGCTAAATATAGCTTCTGTGCGTATGGTACTTTTAATTGTCTTCATATTTGTTCCTCCTTTTTAGTATTCTTCTGGTAAAAGCATCACATAATAAAAAACGTCTACATCATCTTCTCGGATGACGTAGACTTTCTTAGGTATTGCGTTTTGATTTTTTACATAGTTTGTATAATGATATTCTAACTTGTATGCGGGCTGTTCTTGTTCATGTGTAATTGACAACATATTATCATCTTCTTGTAGTTTGAAAATGTGTAGGTAATCTGTATGAGGTTGATTGTCCCGTTCTTTTACCATATTCCAAAGTAAGATTTGAAGGTCTAGTGGAATACTTTCATTAATTCCTCTTGTGATGTATCGATTGATTTTCATACTATTTTTCTCCATTATGTTTTTCTTTCATGATCTCAATGACTTCATTGATAACTGTGACAGATAGTTGAGCGACCTTGATCCAATTCATAATTACTGGCCCCCTTTTTGTAACAAGTAGCGTTCATCAATAATAATTTGATGAGTATCATTTAAAAATATAAAGTCTAAATCAAAATTATCTAAATAACCTATTGCTACTAATTCCTTATCTAGATAACATAAAAAAGGGTAAATGCTGATTTCATGTAATTCATCATTGTAATAGGTAAAAGTATTTAAAATTTTATGTTCAAGTGGACTATTTTTAATGTATTTTTCAGGTAATACATCTTCAGCCACCGCGTCTACGGTTTCACAAGCCCAAGTTTCTTGATAATTTAATTTAAATCGTTCAGTAATATACGTTTTAAGTTGTTTGCTTAGCGTCATTATAATGACCTCCTTAATTAATAATGTGTACTCCATAAATAAAATATATATTTATAAAATATTTCAAAATTCCTTCACTTTTGTCACTCTAAAAAAGTGGTAAAAGTGATAAATTTTCAATCCTATTTTCATTTGTGACATTTATCACAAAGTTAAATTTAGGCATAAAAAAATTCCCACAATCCTTTTTAATGGATTGTGGGATAAGACTTTCGTCAATTTTATACCTTACAAGTTTTACTTGTTTATCTGTCGTAATTTCAATTGAATCAATTAACACTTTCATAAGTTGATTTTTAGCTTCGGGTGTAGCCTTTCTTAAGTACACGCTGAATCGTGTTATCATCAAAGTGAGTCGTCCTTTTAATTTATCAAAATTGGGTATTTCATCCTGTGATTGATTTGCTTGTTGCGCTTCTTTAATTTGTTGATCTAATACTTCTAACTGTTGATTCATTTGACTTTGTTTAGCTTTTAACATTTCGCTATCCATTTGATCATCTAAGAACAATTCTAACAATCGTTCTTGTTGTGTTTTAATCTTTGCTTTTTGTTTTTCTAAACTATCAATATCATATTTTATTTCTGTTTGTTTACTATGCTTTTGTTTCAGTTCTTCGATCACATTTGACGCAATCTGCTTGATAATATCTGATTGAGACAGAATACGATTCAAATGAACATTGATTACGCGTTCGACGACTTCAGCATTGATGGAATTACTATGACAAGCAGAACTCCCAGAACGGTTAAATAATGAACAAATGTAATAGCGTTTGATTGTCCGTTCTTTTGACTTTTTCGTTTTATAATAAGTCCGTCGACATACCATATTATTTCCGCATTCTGGACATTTAATAAGGCTACGTAAGTAGAAATCTCCACCAATAGGTCGACCCGGTTTAAAACTTTTAGAAGCTAGTTTCTCATGAACTTGATCAAATACATCTTCACTTATAATGGCTTCATGCTTACCTTTGACCAATATCACATCATTTTCATCACTTTTACCACCTCTTCGCTGAACTGCCCAGTTTTGATGGTTATTAAATCTAACAAAACCTTTATAGACTGGATTATTCAAAATATATTTCACGCCAAACACTGAAAATGGTTTTTGATTAATAGTGCGATATCCTTTTTGATTTAGAATTGTCGTGATTGCTTTAAGTCCTTTATTGTGATTCAAATATAAATCAAAGATTTCCCGTACAATATGAGCTTCATTTTCATCAATAACTAAATCATTTTTCTGTGTCAATGGATTAAGTAATAATTTGTAGCCTAAAACACGACCGGTGATTGCCTCTCCGCTCCGTGCTTTAGCATTCATCGACATCTTGACATTACTGGCCAGTGTTGAACGTTCGATTGATCCTATTAATCCAAACATTGTAACTAAAACTTCACCAGAAGCATTGGATGTATCAATATTCTCAGAAATCGATTTATAACCTACGCCATGCTCTTTGAATTCATGAATAATATTAAACACGTCTCTCATTGATCGTGAGATACGATTCAATTTCCAACTTAACACTATTTCGATTTTATTATCCTTAACATCTTGTAATAGACGTTTCATTGCCGGACGACCTTCAATATTTTTACCTGAAATGCCTGAGTCAGTATATGTCTCATAGTCATAACCTGGGAAATTTTTCACAACTTCTTTGATGAGTAGTTGTTCCTGCTCCTTTTCAGAATAACCATGTTCTGACTGCTCAGACGTACTAACACGTGAATAAAGTGCAATTTTACCCTTCATATCATACCGCTCCTTTTATTAGATTATTGCTACAGACCATCGGTCTTGTAACAACATATAGATAATATATATTTATAATTTCGTTTCATTTTTATCACTTTTACCACTTAATCATATGAGTACTACAGGCAACTGCCTGTAGTACGTAATTAGATTACTTACCTTTATTGATACGTTCTTCTATGATAGGCACAAGCACTTCTACAAATGCTTCAATTTGTTCATTATTCATCGTCAAAGTCCTCCCAATCAAAGTCCAAATTCTCTTCATCTAATGCCTCATCGTCTGTTATATTTTCATTTTTATCTAATGAAATAATATTATCTTTTTCCGAAATATCATGAATCTCTTTTTTATTGGCTTCTTTCCAACCTAAATCAATCCAATAATCGTAGCCATTGTATAGTTTGGTTTGAGTATCAAAGTTTGCTTGAATTAACTGATTAATAACCTGAGAACTCACCTTTATTTCTTCATTAATAACTTTATTTAACTGGGATACTTTGATTCGTGATCCTGATTTGATTTCTATAAGTTTTCTGAGTAAATTAATACACGCTTTCTGATGTGCAATACTTGCTGATTTACTAGAAACAAATTCATATCCAAAATTTAACCAATCATGAGAAATTTCAGTAACACGATCATTTTGGAGGTACTCGATATCATTTTTTACAATTTGCTTATACACATACATCAAGTAAAGAAAGATTTCTTTCTTTTCATCCTGTAACTTTTTAATTAAGTCAGGGTCAGCTTTTTCAACATAATATTCACATGGAATAACAGCAATTCTACGCTCTAATGCTTTTGCATGTGATGATGGAAAATTGAGTACAGCATTCGTATTAAAAATGAGTTTTAAATCTAACGTAACTTCTACTTGCGTTCTTCCTTTACGGTCAGCATGAATTGGTTCAACAGATAGTAATTTTTTGAAATCATTTACAGTTGCTTCATCAACATTAGCTTTCCCCACTTCATCACTTGCCATAATTCGTTTACCAATTAGGCTTTCCTTATCGAAACGCCCGCCAAGTTCATTAAGTGTTTTAGATACGATATCATTACTATAAAAGAATGACTTAACTAATTTGATATAGACCGATTTCCCATTTTTTGCAGTTCCATACAAAATAAGTCCACGACGTAGTTTAGTATCTGCAGTGAGTAACACCGCTGTATGTTGGAAAAGAAAGTATTGTAAATCAGAATCGAAATTAGCAAGTTCTAGCATATATTGTTTGAAATGTGAAGGTACTTTATCTGTTATGATATCGCTTTTGTCTAACATCAGATTTAAACGTGTTTTAGGGAAGATTTTTATATCGTTTTCAACCACTTTAAATGTCTTTAAACTAAACATGTTTCTCCCACAACCAATATAATTTTTATCCTCATTAAGTTCTTCTATATCTGACGATTTCTGTAGACCTTCAACCACATTTTTCAGTACACTTTGCGTAGGTGTATAACCGATTAACAGTACTTGTATCATTTTTGATACAAATCCTTGCAATTCGTCTTCATTTAGCTTTTGCCAACCATTAATTTTGAATATATACAGTTCTGAATTAAAGCGTTTGATATGAAAAACTTTTATCATCATATCTATTAATATTGTGTCACTTGGTTTCTTCTTAATACCAAAATAGCTATAGATATTAGGTCTATAATCCCTATCTTTAGGGATGTTAAGTTGTAACTTATCGACAAGTTCGTTATAAACTGTTTCACCCTGTGCCGTTTCTTCTATTTCATCGTCATTACCAACACTAATGGTTAGGATAGCAATCAGACCTTGACGGTCGATTGCCTCCTTAGCCACACTTAATAGCTTAGATAACATTTGTAATATATGATTCATGATAATACGCCTCCAAACACATCTAACGATGCTACATCTTGTACATAATAGTTACCGTTATATTGACCTAATAGAATTAAATGTTTCTGATCAATATAAGGCTCATAGTTTTCATGACTTGCGCTATAGTTACTATGACGTTCGAGCCAGTCATTAATTGATAATTGTTGATGTGTCGCATTGACCACAACACTACGGTTCACATAGAATATTTGTTGATCTATCTCTATTTCATACGTAAATTGATGTTTTATGTCGTCTGAGTAATCTGTCTCAGTCACAGAATGTAATGTAGCAACGTATATAGATCCTTCTTTTAACGATGTACTTTGGGGAATTTGAAGACTTTTTCCTCTATCATTATTCATTGTCTATACCTCCTAAAGCTTCCACTGTCACATGTGCAAATTCACCATTAAACAGTTGATTAGCTGTATCTTTCATGAGCTGTGCTACATTTTGTGCAATCTCCTTATCATTACATTCAATCATAATCGCATCGTGTATCGGCACTATAATCTTGAACGTTTTTTGTTCGCACTGTGTTTTGTACACTTCCAACAAAATGTGCTTGAAAATATAGCTCGCTACCGTTTGTACGTAAATTGCCATAATACTACTACCTTGAAATGCGCTCATATCATGTTCAATGCCATAAGGCGTAGGCATTGTTTTATATTTTTCGACTTGCTCCTTAAATTCAATGACCTTCTTGAATTTGCTCATTACTTGTAGCCAGTTAATTTCACTAACCTCTTGATTGATTTTGAATTTAGAACTACTATAACGACCGCCAAAAAGAAATGACCCTATAAATGCACGTTTCACACTCACGCGCTTCTCTTTTGACAAAGATAAGTCTCTCAGTAATGCATCGTATAACCCTTCTTCATGATTCAAGTAGTTAATCAGTTGTTCGTCTTGTGTCATATACGCAGCAACTGATGGTTCGAATGATTTAAAATCTATTGTATAAACCTTTTTAAATTGCGAAGGTAAAATCGTTTGTTGGACTAATTTAGGTAAGCCTTGAACATTAAATCTTTTCGTTGTGATCCGATGTGTTCGTGTGCCAATCAACGATAATTGCGTATATAATCGATTCGTACCATTTAATGACTGATCTAATCTATCAAATAGCTGTTCGATTTTATCAGAATGTTCATCGTTCTTAGCCTTTTCAAGCATTGTCGCTTTGATATCAGGTAATTTATCGGTATCAAGGTTAATAGATTCTGATTCAATCTCTTTCTTTAATGGTTCTAAATTATGGTGTACTTCCACGTATTGGTCTAGCTTAGCTTTTTCATTAGCCAAAAGCTCATTATATTGTTGATCTAGCTGTTGGCTAATTTGTCTTTGTAGCTGCTGAACTTTATCTTGATTTGAAAATTTATTCATTAAAAAGTGTTCTGTTTTATTGCTTTGAGGCAATTTTGTAATTAAATCACGTGTATTTGTTTGATACATAGTGTTTTGCTCCTTCTATAAGTTATTACACAACAATCTCCCGGGTTGATTATCGTGTGAACATCACAACGTTGTATCTATAATATATATGGCTCAAATTAATTACTTAATGGCTTCCATAACATTGATTTCTGTAATGGAAGCGTAAAATTACAATTAAAAAGCCAACTCATTCTTGAGTTGGCTCATTATAGTTATTGTTTTTTTGTATTTGGACTAATATCATACAAATTACTCCTAATTTTAACTGACAATAAATTATCGATAGAAACATTTATTTTATTCTTTAATTTGGAGTCAATATCGCTTTTATCATCAAAAGCATGATATGTTTCTTCTTTATTTTTTCTTCTCTCATCTTTATCATCAACAGCATCATCAGGATAATGTTGCTCTCTTCCGCTAGACTTACTTATTTCAAGAGAAAATGGCGTTAATTTACTTTTTATTCTACTAAGTTCCTTTAAAAACGATCTATAGTATCTTGCATTTTCATCATTCGAATTTATACCATTATTTAGTAAGTAAATACCTAATCTGTCTATTGAATTTTCAACATCATTGAAAAGTTGTTTGAATAAATCTGAATCATCTTTTTCATACTTAAATTTGCTTGTTGCTACTAATTTTTCAATGGTACTACTTCTATCATATCTTTCTTTTTCAAACAATGTTTGCATATTATAATTAATACTTTCCTGACCTATTTCTTGATTCAAATAATTGATTAATAATTGATCCAAAAAGGGCATTTTTATTTTATATTTATCTACAAAATATAAAATGTAACCTCTATTTCCATTTACCCTTGCTTTTACTAAGTTATTACTAAACTCAAAGCAATGGTATAAATAATTAAAGTTTAGTTTCTGATTTCGATTTGCGTTATTAAATTGAATCTTATTATATTCATTTTGGATATCGTTAATAACTTTACCATTGAATTCAGTAATTTTCTCGCTAATTTGCTCCCAATTCTTCACCCCACCGTCTGTCAAAAAATAATCTTTAAAATAATTGAAATGAACCTTATCTTCATCAGCCTCATTGATTGTTTCTTCAATTGCATGAGACAACATTCTATATAATTTGTTACCCTCATAATAATTGCTCTCCAAAACTTTATGCATAAAACTTTCAAGTTGCAATTTTAATTTTTCACTTTCAGAGTACCATCTACATTGAGATTGATATGTAAAATCAGTCAATAATTTTTCCTTTAAAGAAGAATTTTCCATACTTACAATTTCTTTCATTATATCTTCAAAATACTCATAAAAACTATGAGAATCCTCACTTAGTATTACTTTTTCAATAGTTGGAATATGTTTATAATTATTATCTGACTTTGGTAATGGATGCTTATCAAGTATTTTCGATAATATATCTATAATTTGATATTGAAGTCTATTAAATTCATAGTTAGATCTTTGAGAAATGTATCTTTCACCAAATTGACCTCTTTCATATTCAGGGTTATTAGAATTATAAAATGGCTGATATTTTGCAACATCTACACCATACATTTTGTTCAATAATTTTAATTTGTTCGTGAAAGTTGTACCCTTGACTCCTTGTTTCTCTTGTAAATGTCTTTTTTTATAAGTTATTTTAGGATTTTCTTTTACAAGATTGAAATAACTAGATACTTGATACTTATATTCAGATTTTTCTTTATTGTAGAGATAAATATCAATATAAACCTTAAACACCTCTTGAAAAGCTTGCTTTTTATTTTTAGAATCATTCATGAGTTGCTTTAAAGCATTATACAATTGATTTTTATCCTCTTCTAATGTTTGATTTGAAAATTTGCATAAATACCATTCTTTAGTCACATCAATGTCATTTGTTCGCTTATTTAAATAACAATGTTCTTGAATGCCTCGTTGAATACTGCTTAATGATTCACTTTCAAACTGTATTTTTATGCCTTGACTATCCAATATTACTTTACCAAAATTAATCATAAACTGCTCATATGTACTAATAAAATCTTGTACCTCTCCTGCATATTCTGGTTGTAACAACGGTGATAATGGAATTTTATCTTCCATAGGCAAAATTTTAAACTTTTTGGTACACTCTTTTATATTATTTATAATTTGATCATCGATATGAACCGTATACTGCATATATGTAGTATTTTCAGTAGATTTTAGAGCTGTAATATTTTTATTCACTTAATTCACCTTCATTGACCCATCTTTATTTAATTATAACTATTTATGTATGCTGTAGCACTACCACCTTTTTTCATCAAAATTAAGATTAATTTGCTATTAGTACATACTTATTATTTTGGTTAATTCAGTTTTAACAGCATATTTCAAACTAATAGGAGATTCTACTTTGACATTGGCACCACATGTGACTATTAATTTAGCTATAAAATCTATATCTTTCGTGTTCACTTTTGATTTAAACAAATATGTCTCTTCTTTAATATTTTCAATCATATAGTCACTCCATAGGTATCCTTTCAAGATATTTAATCCAATAATATTACTTCTAATTTGTATATCAATCGTATTTTCGTTTTCAATCATGAACTGTTGAAAATTCTGCATAGTTATTTCATTACATTCTTGAGTTTCTCCTATTTCATATACTTCTTTTATTTTAGAAATATTTAACAACTTCACTAATTTTGATTCTATATTAACAACAACGAAGTACCACTTTTGATTTTTATATAAGATACCAATACCTTTATATTGACCATTCAAGTAGTTTTGTGAATAACAGATTTTAAATGACTTACTACCAATTGTTAATCTAATGATTTCATTAAATATCTTATAACTTTTGAACTGATATGTATCTTCATTAAAATATTGAAATATCTCATTATACTGGTTTATCAATTCTTTTTTATTCGAATTATTATATAACTTTTTTAATATTTCTTGATATTCTGTTTGAAAAGGTAACTTACTAACATTGGAGATACTTGAAAGTGTAAATACTAAAGCTTTCAATTCTTCGTCTGTGATTGCTATTTTCGTTTGGTTTCGATTACCTATGGTCATATAACCGCCATTTTTCCCTGTACTACTATATAAAGGCACTCCTAATGCTTCAATTTCCTTTATATCCCTTAAAGCAGTACTACGAGAAATATTAAATTCTGACATTAAATCATTTAACTTGAAATTCCTTTTTTTATTACAGTATTCAATCATATGATATAATCTAACAGATTTTTTCATTATTATTCCCCTTTTAGTATCAATAGGTGACACTAATACAGTATATACTTATTTATAACAAATTTAAGGAGGAAAAACTATGAATTTTCAAGTAAGTCCCTATTTTTTAATTATAGAAAATGCAGATGGTTTGAAAAGGTTGTATGAAGAGCTGTTTGGCGCTAAAACACTGTATATCCAACGTATCAAGGATAGACCGACAGATAAGCAACTTAATATCGATAAAAAAGATTTAAATAAAATTGATCAATGTGTACTTCAATTTGGAGATATAAAAATTATGATTGCGGATGATACCGAAGGTTTACCTATAACCCAAGGTAATAATATATCGCTTTGTATTACTTTTGACCATGTAGAAGAAACTAAGTGTGTGTATGACCAGTTAATAGAAAAAGGCAGTGAAGTATTAAAAGCATTCAGCCCAGAGTTCTATACTGAAGGTTATGGTTATGTAAGAGATCCTTATGGTATATCTTTACATTTATTTACGAAAAGGAAAGGTTAAACCAAGTTTCTAGTGTTCTATTACAGATATTGGTACAACTATAAGGACATTTGGGAACAAATTATCGCATGTTTTTTCAATATAAAAAGCCATGACATTATTGGACTGACCCCAATTAGTGGGAATTATATAA
>NZ_KV826345.1:0-210 GCF_001835895.1 Staphylococcus sp. HMSC034C12
CATACATAGTCACCTAAATTATATTTTGGTGTTTTATAAAATCCACTATCTAGTGTCCAGTTATCAGCACCATTAATAACACCTGTAGTTGTTAAACCATCAGAATCTTTTTCATTGTTATTTCCAGAATTTTCTGTTGTAGGTGTATAGCCCTCAGGTGTTGTGAAAGAAACTTCATACGTTCCATTTTCTAAATCAGTAAATTGATAT
>NZ_KV826346.1:0-220 GCF_001835895.1 Staphylococcus sp. HMSC034C12
TGTTGAAATGAAAGCAGCAGGATTTTCAACAAAAGAAATTATGGAAGAATTAAATATTAGAAATAGAACACAAGTGAAAACTTGGTGGCGATGGTATCAAAATGGGGAAAGTTATAGATTTTCACAACACGTTGGTAAACAATATACCTACGGTAAAGGATTAGAAGAGCTGTCAGAAGTAGAACAATTAAAATTAGAAAATAAGAGAAAAGATATAGAA
>NZ_KV826347.1:0-1483 GCF_001835895.1 Staphylococcus sp. HMSC034C12
GGCTCTATAATAAATTGGACTGATGACTAAAAATCATCAGTCCAATTTTTATGTTTGAATACAAAAATGGCGCAATTACCTCTATAATTATTAGTTACCACACAAAATAAAAAAGAAAGGTAATGCGCCTATGTGTAAGTCTATATTAAATACATTAAGAATTAAAGATAAAAATCTAAATTTTTCAGATAAAGTGATTGAGAAAAAACATAAAGGACGAATGAGCTTGTTTTACTATGCCGAGCTCACTTATCAACCTACACATTGTGAAAATTGTTCAACTAAAAATGAAAATTTCTCTATAGTAAAAAATGGTAAGAAAACCTCAACGATTACTTTACTTAAAATTATGGAAATGCCCGCTTATTTAGAACTTCAAAAACAAAGATTTTATTGTAAATCATGTGACAGTCATTTTACTGCTAAATCTAATATTGTCGACGCTCATTGTTTTATTTCTAATAAAACAAAACTTGCAGTTTTAGATAAAGCACAAGAATACCGGTCTCAAAAATCTATCGCTAAGTCATGCTTAGTATCATCAATGACTGTGTCTAGAGTGATTAATCAAGCGGCAAGCGACGTAGGTCAGTCTTCTTTTGATGCTCTACCTGAACACTTAATGATGGACGAATTTAAAAGTGTTAAAAATGTTATAGGAAAAATGAGCTTTATTTATGCAGATGCTGTATCGCACCGCATCGTAGATGTGGTAGCGGATCGTAAGTTGAAATCGCTTAAAGATCATTTTTATCGCTATTCTTTAAAACTCAGACAAAAAGTCAAAACAGTAACGATTGATATGTATGAACCATATATGTCACTAATCAAACAATTATTTCCTAACGCGAAGATTATTATTGATCGTTTTCATATTGTTCAATCTTTAAATCGAGCGTTAAATATGTCTAGAGTTCATGTAATGAATAGTTATAGAATCTCTAATAGACCGCTTTATAATAAATATAAAAGTTATTGGAAACTATTTCTTAAACCTTTTGAAATGCTAGAAACATTTAATTATCATAAAGTCCATTTATTTAAAGAGTGGAAAACCGAAAAAAGCATTATAAATTACTTATTAGGTGTAGATGTAGAATTATTTAATACATATCACTACGTTCATGAGCTAAGAAGATTATTAAAAGAAAATCAAATAGAGAAATTTAATCATAAACTCTTTTCTATTCATCTTTCAGATGTGTGTCCTAAATTACGCCCAGTCATTAGAACTTTAAGACGATTAGCAGCTTTCATTGAAAATACTATGACATATTCTAACCTGACCAACGGTCCGTTAGAAGGAATTAATAATAAAATCAAACTCATTAAAAGGGTATCTTTTGGTTATAGAAATTATGATAATTTGCGTAATCGAATTATTATAACTTCGCGACTATTTGCCTCAACAACAAAAAAAGAGATTAAACAACTTAAGGTTGCTTAATCTCAATATTTGGACTCATCAGTCCGATTTGACGTA
>NZ_KV826348.1:0-8389 GCF_001835895.1 Staphylococcus sp. HMSC034C12
ACTTATCTAGATACTTTATGTCCCGGACTCTTTAAAATTTAAGTTTAATGTCTATCGTCTAAGGCATTATGATTGTTTTTCAAATCTTCTTCAGTGACTACTCTTAAATTATTATTAACAGTTGCGCCACCTTCATCATCAAATTTACCTTCTGCTAATTCATGTGTATCATTTTTTTTAGTATTCACATTAGTGAATTTAGATTTTTCATCTTGTAATAAAGATTTAGGATCATTTTTTAAACGATTTGCATAACCTTGTGGGTCATTCTTTACGTTTTGAATTGTTTCATTTGCTTTTGAGCTAATATCATTAACTAGCCCTTTCGCATTTTGTTTATAGCCTTCTGGATTTTCTTTATATTTATTATACTCAGCTTTTAATTTATTTCTGCTACTTTCACGTGATAATGCTACTGCAGCCGCTGCAGCACCAATTCCTGCCACAATTCTTAATAAACCTGCACTTTTAGCCATCATATTACCCCTTTTCTCTTTTATTACTATAAAAGTTTTAATTCTTCTGAAGTTAGTAAACGATACTCTCCAGATTTTAAGTTTTCATCTAACGTCAAATTAGAAATTTTAAGACGTTTTAATTCTAATACCTCATTATCAATTGAATGAAACATTCTTTTCACTTGATGATACTTTCCTTCATAAATAGTAACTAAAGATAATTTATGATCTAGTTTTTCAAGTTGTGCTGGTTTTACTTTGCCATCTGATAGTTCAATTCCATTTTTAAAAGCAATAATATCTTCGTTTTTAATAGGATATTTAGAGGTTACTTTATACGTTTTAGACACATGTTTAGATGGACTCATTAAATTATGGTTAAATTGTCCATCATTAGTAATAAGTAATAAACCTTCAGTATCTTTATCTAGTCTGCCTACTGGAAATATATCAAGATGGCGGTAATCAGCAATAAGATCTATCACTGTTTGATTTATATCATCATAAGTAGCAGAAACATATCCTTTAGGCTTATTTAACATAATATAAACATGATTAATATACTCTATTATTTTGCCATCTACAGTAATTTCATCTTGCTCAGGATTCACTTGGTATTTAGGTGATTTTTCCACTTTATCATTAACTTTGACACTATTTTTCTTTAAAAGCTGCTTTACCTCAGTACGCGTGCCAACTCCCATATTCGATAAAAATTTATCTAATCTCATCTTAAAAATCCAACTTTACGTCTAATCTTTTCTGGTAATTCACCAAGAAATTGATCAGCTAATCGATTTTTAATTGTGATACTACCATACACTAAAGCACCTACAATAACCCCAACGAGTAATATAATCATTGCTCCAAATTTACGTTCTACAGGGACAAAATGACCTAAAATTAAGTAAACAATTTCCACACTAATCATCATGATTAAACTATAAATAAAAATTTTCGCTACTTGCACAAATGTTTCTGTAAATTCATATTTCGCATATATTTTTAAAATAAAGAAATTTGCTGTAATCGCAAAACTCAATGCAATAGCAGTACTTAAAATTGCTCCTGCAGTATGGAAAGTCATAATTAATGGAATATTAAGTGCTAACTTTAATACAACGGCTCCTAAAATGACAAACACTGTCAATTTTTGTTTGTCTATACCTTGTAACATCGAAGCAGTAACACTAAGTAAAGAAATTAATATTGCTACAGGGGCATAGATAAATAACATTTTGTTTCCATCTGGATTATATTGATAGAAAACTGTATATAAAGGTGCAGCCAGTGCCATTATCCCTAAACTTGCTGGAACTGTAATATACATTAATACACCGATTGATGTTTTAATTTGACGATGCATTTCAGTTAAACGACCTTCTGCATATGTTTTAGTAATATATGGTATTAAACTTACCGCAAAACCTGCTGCAAGTGATGTTGGAATCATTACAATTTTATTGGTTGTAAAGTTTAATATCGTAAAGAAATAATCTTTATTTGCATGGAATCCTGCTGCATCTAGTGCATTGTTATGTGTAAATTGATCAACAAGGTTAAATAATGGAAAGTTTAAACTAACAATTACAAACGGAATACTGTATGCAATAATTTCTTTATACATTCTTCCATAAGAAATGTCTAATCCTGTACGATCAGACTCTACCATTTTTTGAATGTGAGGTTTACGTTTTTTCCAGTAATACCAAAGAGTAAATAAACCTGCAATTGCTCCCACAGCGGCTGCGAATGTAGCTACACCATTAGCTTGTAGATATGTACCATGAAAAACATTTAAAACTAAATAACTACCTATTAATATAAATATAATTCTGGCTAATTGTTCAGTAACTTCAGATACAGCAGTTGGACCCATCGATTGATAACCTTGGAATACCCCTCTCCATGTTGCTAATAGTGGGATAAAAACCACTACTATACTGATGATACGAATAATCCAAGTAATCTCTGGTACTGTCCATCCACCTTTTCCTTCTTTTTGACCTAAAGTAATAACTGCAATATCAGGTGCTAAATAAAACAATATTAAAAATCCTATAATACCTGATATCGACATTACGATAAAACTCGATTTATAGAGTTTCTGTCCAACTCTATATGCTCCTATTGCATTATACTTTGCTACAAATTTTGAAGCTGCTAAAGGCACTCCAGCTGTCGCGACAGCAATAGCAATATTATAAGGAACATAAGCATAGTTAAACGGCGCTAACTTTTCCTCCGCATTTGCACCCATAATCGCATAAAAAGGAATTACAAATAAAACACCTAGAATTTTAGTAATTAAAATACTAAATGTTATTAAAAAGGTTCCGCGCACCATTTCCTTATTTTCACTCATATTCAATCTTCCTATCTTTAATTTAATCAAACTATGTCGTTATACATCTGTCTAAACTAAGGACTTGCATTACTATAAAATATATCACAAAATACTTATTGTTTCTCGTTTCTTTTTAAGTTTTTTTTGTCAATTATTCTCACTATTATTAAATAAAAATATTGTAATTTTTTTATTTATGTATTTAATACACTTTTTAACACAAAATTCTACTTCAGTTCGCAAAATAATAAGTATTTATGTAGAATATAGATGTATGATAACGGAGGTTAATATATGTATCAAACAATAATCATTGGCGGTGGACCAAGCGGATTAATGGCAGCAGTTGCTGCGAGTGAAAATAATAGTAAGGTTCTATTAATCGAAAAGAAAAAAGGTCTTGGAAGAAAATTAAAAATTTCTGGTGGTGGTAGATGTAATGTGACTAATCGTCTACCTTACGAAGAAATCATCAAAAATATACCCGGAAACGGTAAATTTTTATATAGTCCATTTTCAAAATTTGATAACGAATCCATAATAGAATTTTTTGAAAGTCGTGGTATAAAATTAAAAGAAGAAGATCATGGAAGAATGTTTCCAGTTTCAAACAAATCACAAGATATTGTTGATACTTTAGTTAATACAATTAAAAATAACAACGTTGAAATTAAAGAAGAAACTGTTGTTAATGACATTTCTAAAAATGATCAATCTTTTATAGTAAAAACACAAGATGGCGAATTTGAATCAAAAACAGTTATTATTGCGACTGGTGGAACAAGCGTCCCCCAAACTGGATCTACAGGTGATGGCTACAGATTTGCTGAAAATTTAGGTCACACTATTACTGAATTATTCCCTACTGAAGTCCCTATTACATCTAGTGAATCTTTTATTAAGAATAAAACCCTTAAAGGCTTAAGTTTAAAAGATGTAGAATTATCAGTTTTAAAGAAAAATGGTAAAAAACGTATTAGTCATCAAATGGATATGATTTTTACACACTTTGGTGTAAGTGGACCAGCTGCATTACGTTGTAGCCAATTCGTTTATAAAGAACAAAAAAATCAGAAAAAACAAGACATACAATTACAGTTAGATGTATTTCCAGAGATTTCTTTACAAGATTTAGAAAATAAAATAAAGAAAATCTTAAGCGAAGAACCAGACAAATATATAAAAAATGCACTACGTGGTTTAATAGAAGAAAGATATTTATTGTTTATGCTAGAACAGGCTAATATTAATGAAAATACAACATTTCATCATCTTTCAAATCAACAGTTGACTCACCTCGCAGAACATTTCAAACAATTCATTTTCACTGTTAATGGTACCCTTTCAATTGAAAGAGCATTTGTTACGGGTGGTGGCGTTTCTCTTAAAGAAATATGGCCTAAAACAATGATGTCAAAAATTCAACCTGGTTTATTTTTATGTGGAGAAGTATTAGACATTCATGGGTATACAGGCGGCTACAATATTACAAGTGCTTTAGTTACCGGCCACGTCGCTGGAAGCGAAGCTAGACAATTTATATATACTTAAAAATAAAAAACACTCCAAAAGTTAAGTAAAATTATAACTTTTGGAGTGTTTTTTATTTCATATTTTGAATACGAAGATAACTGAATTTATTTTTTATTATTTATCTTCTTTTTTTCTTCGTTTTAATAATAATAGCAGACCACTTAATAATGTGAACTCAGCTAAAGATAATAATGAGTTTTCATTTTCACCTGTATAAGGTAGAGTATTTAATTTTGAATGATTATTATTCACATTAAATTTATTATTAAAATTATTAAATGTAACTTTGTTGTCATTAACCAATCCAAAGTTATTTTCAAATTGCTTAACATTCACATGTTCAATCTCATTAATAGTCACTCTCGTTAATTCATTAATATCATTAGTAGTCACATTTTCAGCTAATTTATTTAAGGCTTTCATAACATAAACATCAATTTGTTTATAAGCTTTATTTCTATTATATTCTGATATATTTGTTAATCCTTTAATATACGCTTTACGTTTATTTGCTACATCAAAGATTTGAGATTTAGCTTTCAATTTTACTTTGTCGATTAGAACTATTTTATTAAATTCTTGAAGATAATGTATTTTTATATTATCAACTTGTTTATTAGTTTGAGCTTGGTTTACTTTTTCTTCTGCTTTTTTATATGATTCATCAAGTTTTTGTTTTATGAATAGTTTTTCATCTATTGTAAATGTTTGATCAGATGATACTTTATCTTTTAATTTTTGTAATTCCACTTCTAATTTAGATAAAGCATCTGCTTTTTTAATAACTTCAACTTGAATACTATTAATTGATTGTTTACCTTGCTCTGTAGTCTGATCGACATCTGAGTTAGTATTGGCACCTTCGAGCAGTTTTTTAGCTCTCATTACTGCCTCTTCTACTTTTTGTTTTGCTGCATCCTTTTCTTCTTTTGTTGCGTTTGGTGTTTGATCAATTTCTGCTTTCTTTTGTTTAGCTAATTCGTCGATAGTTTGTTTAGCTACAGATTTTTTAACTATTTCTGGTTGAATTTCATCAATAGCATGTTTACCACTTTCTTTGGCTATTTCAACATCAGAATTAGTCGTAGATTGAGCAATATTATTCTTTGCTTTTATAACTTCTTCATCTACTTTTTGTCTAGCCACATCCTTTTCTTCTTTTGTTGCATTGTGATTATTATCAATTTCTGCTTTTTTAATTGTTGCTTCATCATCTATCGCTTGTCTAGCTAAGGATTTTTGTATTGTCTCTGGTTGAATATTAGATATAATTGAAATTCCAATTTGAGTTGATTGATCTACTGTATCATTCGTTGTAGATTGATCAACATTATGTTTCGCTTTTGTTGCTGCTTCATCTACTTTACGTTTTGTCATTTCTTTTTCTTCATTCGTTGCTTCATGATTACTATCAATTTCTGCTTTTTTTGCTGTTACTTCATCATCTATAGATTTTTTGGCTTGTGTTTTTTTCAAAGCTACCGCATTAATGTTATTTATTGCACTTATACCATTAATTTGTGCATGATCTACATTGGAATTATTTATTGATTGATCAACATTTCTTTTAGCTTTATTAACCTCATCATCAATTTTTTGTTTAGCTATGTCTTTTTCTTCTTTTGTTGTCGAATTATCTTGATCAATTAGATTTTTTCTAAGAGTTGCTGCTTCATCTATCGCTTTTCTTGCTTCAGCTTTTTTAACTACTTCTGGTTGTATATTTTCAATAGTATTTTTACCAGTTGTTTTAGCATTATTCACACCGTCATTTGTTGTAGCTTGATTTATAGTATTTTTCGCTTTTATAACTTCTTCATCAACTTTTTGTTTTGCTACTTCTTTTTCTTCTTCAGTTGCATCTAGCATTTGATTAATTTTTTCTTTTTTTACTTTTGCTACTTCATCAATTGCTTGTCTTGCTTCTGATTTTTTAACCACTTCTGGTTGAATATTATTGATCTCTGTATTTCCTGTTGTTTTTGCTTGATCCACTGCATCATTTGTTGTAGCTTGATCAATATTATCTTTTGATTTTGTAGCTTCTTCATCTACTTTTTGTTTTGCTACTTCTTTTTCTTCTTCAGTTGCATCTGGTGTTTGATCTATAATTTTTTTCTTAGCAATTGCAGATTGGTCAATTTCATGTTTTGCCTCTACTTTTTTTATAATTTCAAGTTGGATTGTATTAATAACATTTATCCCTTTTGTTTTCGCGTTATCAACTCCATCATCATTTTCTGCTTCGTTGATATGAGTTTTAGCTTCTGTTAACGCTTGATCCACTTTACTTTTCGCTGCTTCTTTTTCTTCTTCAGTTGCTTCTTGCGTTAAATCAATAGTTGCTTTTTTAAGTTTAGCTAAATCATCAATTGCTTGTCTTGCTTCTGATTTTTTAACTACTGTCGGCTGAATATTATTTATCACTGTAGTGCTATTTTGTTCAACTTGATCTACGTCATTATTTGTTCTTGCTTGATCAATTCCATGTTTTGCTTTTATGACTTCTTCGTCAACTTTTGATTTCGCTGCTTCTTTTTCTTCTTCAGTTGCATCAGGTGTTTGATCAATGATGGCTTTCCTAGTTAATGCAATTTGATCAATAGCATTCTTAGCTGTCTCTTTTTTTACAACTTCTGGCTGAATGTTATTTATAGCAACAGTTCCTCTATCTTTTGCTTGATCTACATCACTATTTGTTATGGCTTGATCAATACTATGTTTTGCTTTTGTAACTTCTTCGTCAACTTTTTGTTTTGCTGCTTCTTTTTCTTCTATTGTCGCATTTGATGTTTGATCAATATTATTTTTTTTAGCTCTTGCTACTTGATCAATTAACGTTTTAGCTGCAATTTTTTTTATAATATTGGGTTGAATATTATTAATTGCTATTGTGCTATTATGCTCAACTTGATTCACATCATTATTTGTAACTGCTTGATTAATGTTACGTTTTGCTTTTGTTACCTCTTCATCAACTTTTGATTTCGCTGCTTCTTTTTCTTCTTCAGTTGCATCAGGTGTTTGATCAATGATGTTTTTTCTAGTTAATGCAATTTGATCAATAGAAGTCTTAGCTGTCTCTTTTTTTACAACTTCTGGCTGAATGTTATTTATAGCAACAGTTCCTCTATCTTTTGCTTGATCTACATCACTATTTGTTACTGCTTGATCAATACTATGTTTTGCTTTTGTTACCTCTTCATCAACTTTTGATTTCGCTGCTTCTTTTTCTTCTGTCGTTGCATCAGATGTTTGATCAATGATGGCTTTTTTGATTTTTGCTTGAGTATCTATACCTCGTTTTGCTTGTTCTTTTTTAACTATATCTGGTTGGATATTATTTATTGATGCCGTACTATTATGTACTACTTGATCTACATCATTGTTAGACAAAGCACGATTAATATTATTTCTTGCTTCTGTCGCAGCTTCGTCTACTTTTGATTTCGCTGCTTCTTTTTCTTCTGTTGTTGCACCCGGTGTTTGATCAATCGCTTCTTTTTTAATTCTAGCTACTTCATCGATTGCAGTCTTTGCTGCTATTTTCTTAACTATATTTGGTTGAATATGACTAACTGTTGTAACACCATCTTCTTTTGCTTTGTCAACAGCTTGATTTATTTCTGTATGATTAATATTATTTTTTGCTTCTACTGCAGCTTCGTCTACTTTTGATTTTGCGGCTTCTTTTTCTTCTATAGTTGCATCAACATTATTATCGATCTCTGTCTTCTTATTAATAACTTCATTATCAATTGCTTGTCTTGCTTCTGATTTTTTAAGCACATCTGGTTGGATTGCATTGATTGTAGTTGTACCATTTGTTTTTGCTTCATCGACACCTGAATTATTTATTGCTTCATTGATATGGCCTTTGGCTTCCGTTACTGCTTGGTCTACCTTCGCTTTGGCTGCCTCTTTTTCTTCTGTTGTCGCATCTGGTGTTCGATCAATCGCTTCTTTTTTAGCTCTTGCAATATCATCGATTGCTTGTCTTGCTTCTGATTTTTTAAGCACATCTGGTTGGATTGCATTGATTGTAGTTGTA
>NZ_KV826349.1:0-3066 GCF_001835895.1 Staphylococcus sp. HMSC034C12
TTGTACATTGAAAACTAGATAAGTAAGTAAATAGATTTTACCAAGCAAAACCGAGTGAATAGAGTTTTAAATAAGCTTGAATTCATAAAAAATAATCGCTAGTGTTCGAAAGAACACTCACAGATTAATAACTATATTAGATTAAGTTATTAAGGGCGCACGGTGGATGCCTTGGCACTAGAAGCCGATGAAGGACGTTACTAACGACGATATGCTTTGGGTAGCTGTAAGTAAGCGTTGATCCAGAGATTTCCGAATGGGGGAACCCAGCACAAGTTATGTTGTGTTATCGACAAGTGAATTCATAGCTTGTCAGAAGGCAGACCCGGAGAACTGAAACATCTTAGTACCCGGAGGAAGAGAAAGAAAATTCGATTCCCTGAGTAGCGGCGAGCGAAACGGGAAGAGCCCAAACCAATAAGCTTGCTTATTGGGGTTGTAGGACACTCTATACGGAGTTACAAAGGAATATATTAAACGAATCATCTGGAAAGTTGAATCAAAGAAGGTAATAATCCTGTAGTTGAAAATATATTCTCTCTTGAGTGGATCCTGAGTACGACGGAGCACGTGAAATTCCGTCGGAATCTGGGAGGACCATCTCCTAAGGCTAAATACTCTCTAGTGACCGATAGTGAACCAGTACCGTGAGGGAAAGGTGAAAAGTACCCCGGAAGGGGAGTGAAAGAGAACTTGAAACCGTGTGCTTACAAGTAGTCAGAGCCCGTTAATGGGTGATGGCGTGCCTTTTGTAGAATGAACCGGCGAGTTACGATCTGATGCAAGGTTAAGCAGAAAATGTGGAGCCGTAGCGAAAGCGAGTCTGAATAGGGCGTATAGTATTTGGTCGTAGACCCGAAACCAGGTGATCTACCCATGGTCAGGTTGAAGTTCAGGTAACACTGAATGGAGGACCGAACCGACTTACGTTGAAAAGTGAGCGGATGAACTGTGGGTAGCGGAGAAATTCCAATCGAACTTGGAGATAGCTGGTTCTCTCCGAAATAGCTTTAGGGCTAGCCTCAAGTGATGATTATTGGAGGTAGAGCACTGTTTGGACGAGGGGCCCCTCTCGGGTTACCGAATTCAGACAAACTCCGAATGCCAATTAATTTAACTTGGGAGTCAGAACATGGGTGATAAGGTCCGTGTTCGAAAGGGAAACAGCCCAGACCACCAGCTAAGGTCCCAAAATATATGTTAAGTGGAAAAGGATGTGGCGTTGCCCAGACAACTAGGATGTTGGCTTAGAAGCAGCCATCATTTAAAGAGTGCGTAATAGCTCACTAGTCGAGTGACACTGCGCCGAAAATGTACCGGGGCTAAACATATTACCGAAGCTGTGGATTGTCCTTTGGACAATGGTAGGAGAGCGTTCTAAGGGCGTTGAAGCATGATCGCAAGGACATGTGGAGCGCTTAGAAGTGAGAATGCCGGTGTGAGTAGCGAAAGACGGGTGAGAATCCCGTCCACCGATTGACTAAGGTTTCCAGAGGAAGGCTCGTCCGCTCTGGGTTAGTCGGGTCCTAAGCTGAGGCCGACAGGCGTAGGCGATGGATAACAGGTTGATATTCCTGTACCACCTATAATCGTTTTAATCGATGGGGGGACGCAGTAGGATAGGCGAAGCGTACGATTGGATTGTACGTCTAAGCAGTGAGATTGAGTGTTAGGCAAATCCGGCACTCTTAAGATTGAGCTGTGATGGGGAGAGGAAATTGTTTCCTCGAGTCGTTGATTTCACACTGCCGAGAAAAGCCTCTAGATAGAGATTAGGTGCCCGTACCGCAAACCGACACAGGTAGTCAAGATGAGAATTCTAAGGTGAGCGAGCGAACTCTCGTTAAGGAACTCGGCAAAATGACCCCGTAACTTCGGGAGAAGGGGTGCTCTTTAGGGTGCAAGCCCAGAAGAGCCGCAGTGAATAGGCCCAAGCGACTGTTTATCAAAAACACAGGTCTCTGCTAAACCGTAAGGTGATGTATAGGGGCTGACGCCTGCCCGGTGCTGGAAGGTTAAGAGGAGTGGTTAGCTTCTGCGAAGCTACGAATCGAAGCCCCAGTAAACGGCGGCCGTAACTATAACGGTCCTAAGGTAGCGAAATTCCTTGTCGGGTAAGTTCCGACCCGCACGAAAGGCGTAACGATTTGGGCACTGTCTCAACGAGAGACTCGGTGAAATCATAGTACCTGTGAAGATGCAGGTTACCCGCGACAGGACGGAAAGACCCCGTGGAGCTTTACTGTAGCCTGATATTGAAATTCGGCACAGCTTGTACAGGATAGGTAGGAGCCTTTGAAACGTGAGCGCTAGCTTACGTGGAGGCGTTGGTGGGATACTACCCTAGCTGTGTTGGCTTTCTAACCCGCACCACTTATCGTGGTGGGAGACAGTGTCAGGCGGGCAGTTTGACTGGGGCGGTCGCCTCCTAAAAGGTAACGGAGGCGCTCAAAGGTTCCCTCAGAATGGTTGGAAATCATTCATAGAGTGTAAAGGCATAAGGGAGCTTGACTGCGAGACCTACAAGTCGAGCAGGGTCGAAAGACGGACTTAGTGATCCGGTGGTTCCGCATGGAAGGGCCATCGCTCAACGGATAAAAGCTACCCCGGGGATAACAGGCTTATCTCCCCCAAGAGTTCACATCGACGGGGAGGTTTGGCACCTCGATGTCGGCTCATCGCATCCTGGGGCTGTAGTCGGTCCCAAGGGTTGGGCTGTTCGCCCATTAAAGCGGTACGCGAGCTGGGTTCAGAACGTCGTGAGACAGTTCGGTCCCTATCCGTCGTGGGCGTAGGAAATTTGAGAGGAGCTGTCCTTAGTACGAGAGGACCGGGATGGACATACCTCTGGTGTACCAGTTGTCGTGCCAACGGCATAGCTGGGTAGCTATGTATGGACGGGATAAGTGCTGAAAGCATCTAAGCATGAAGCCCCCCTCAAGATGAGATTTCCCAACTTCGGTTATAAGATCCCTCAGAGATGATGAGGTTAATAGGTTCGAGGTGGAAGCGTGGTGACACGTGGAGCTGACGAATACTAATCGATCGAAGACTTAATCAATTTTT
>NZ_KV826350.1:0-10360 GCF_001835895.1 Staphylococcus sp. HMSC034C12
TACGATGATTTCAAATGATTCCTCTGATTATTTCGCGCGATTTCCACAACATTTTTTGTATTTCAAAACGATTAAGACTATATTATCCTGGCTTAATATTAATTAATTTTAATTATATCTATAAATATTTTCAGTGAAAAACTATTTCTTTAAAGCATCTAATGCTTTAAAAAACAACGATACATTGTACTCAATATTGTTATGCTTTGTTTTTTCTCTAGGAAAGCAGTAGGCTTTATAATAATCAATTTTAACTTTCAACATATTTTGTTCAATAGATAAAGTTGCATTTGATAACGATTCTTCTAATCCTTTTTTAAATCTTTTAATCTGATCTTTTACGTATCTATACTTTTTAATAGATTTTTCTATTAGTATAATTCTTTTGTAATTATCTTTTTCTCCTTCACATGTATCTACAATATCTCTAATAATATATAATCTAACAACAGGTAATCGTATATCTATAAGTAAAATAATGACATATGATTGAATAAATTCGTTTAATTTTTTCTCAAACTCATAATCTGTTTTCTTTTGCCCTTTAAATGCCTTCAAATACAATTCTATCAAATAAAATAGTTCATTTAAAAAAGCCCAAGCATATTCCTGTTCTAATGCAACATAACTAATCAATTGATTATTAATATTATAAAACTGAATCTCATTATATAAATATTTCCAATGATCTTCCAATTTTTTATATGATATTTTTTCTCCTAACCGTACATATTCATCTTCTTTTTTTGACGTGTTATAGAGTGTGTCTATCTTTGTAACTAATCTTTTTTGGGTTTTATTTATTTCTGCTAATGCTTTTGAAGTAATATTTGAATCATAACTCATATGTGCATCTACTTTCTTTATCGCGAGTAGTGATTTCAATTGTTCTTCATTTATAAATGGGTTACGTTTAAAATTATTATTTTGACTATTGATATGCGTCATGATATTTAAATTACTGTAAATCTTATTGATACTTCGAAACTCAGTATCATCTAATAAATAATCGAAGTTTGAGTTTAAATGTTTTTTTATAAATGAAACTCTATCCATCTTTTGATGTTCATTTAAATCGCTTAAACTTCTTAATAACAATAAATCTTCATAAACCTCAACTGTTACATCCGACTTCAAATAATCAACTAAGTTTCCATACTTATCAATAATTTCTTCTAGCGTAGGTATCAATATATACCCCCCCTCCCCATTTTTTGTTCCGCGTCTAATCATAATGCTTCATTTATGCTTATTATAGCAATCAATTGAAGATAATTTATATGATATTGATTGACTCTCTAAAAATTATTGGAGGAATTTTTATATGAATAAAAAATCCAAGCAGCAAGAAAAGCTTTATAATTTTGTAATTGCCAAAGCTTTTCAACAATCAGTTGGAAGCATGTTCACTTATAGTGAATTAAGAAAGAAATATAGTGTGGTTTGTAGCACGAATGATCAACGTGAAGTAGGACGTCGTTTTGCTTACTGGATTAAGCACACACCAGGATTACCATTTGATACTGTAGGTACGAAAAACGGCAGTTTGTTATATCAAAAAGTAGGTCCACATCCACGTAATCATAGCAACACTTCGAAAGGAGGTGTTCGCTAATGTCAAAAAATATACTTGAAATAGGACCCTATTTTTTAAATTCAGCCGGTTGGTATGAAAACATACCATCTAAAAAAGATGGAGATAGTAAAAGAATAGTTACATTGGCTAGTTTTATTGTGATTACAGCAAAATTTCTAGATCCTTCGACAGGTACTGAAAAAATAGTTATCTCGAATACTAATGGCCAAAAAAATATCTTTGAGTCCGATATTTTATCATCTCGAAACTTACATTTCCTAATCAATTATGGTTATAGTATTAACGAAAAGCGCATCACGTCTTTAAGTAATGCCTTGCAACAAATGCGCAATCTATTATCACCTTCCCATTTGTATGAAGGTGTAGGCATACTAGCAACTCCATTCGGTTCCATTATATCGTTAAATGATGTCTATAAGACCAAAGAATTTGATGCTAACAACCCACCTGAACCAATTTGTGACACATCTTATGATTTAGCGCCTAAAGGTACGTTTGAAGATTGGTTTAATATGTATCTTAATGAGGTCAAAGGTCATTTTTATTTGGAATTAGCAACCATATTCGGAATTTCTGCCTTAGTAACAGCTTTCCTAAAGCACAACCATGAAATCGAATTTGCTGGTATCATCTTTAGTTTTACAGGTCAGTCATCAACTGGTAAATCAACAGCGGCTGCTTTAGCTGTATCAGTTGCTGGCAATCCTAATAAGGGGAACGAAACGCTCTTTAAAAATTGGAATGCCACACGTAATGCACTTGAAGGTTACTTGAGTAACAATTTTGGTGTACCTATTGTATTTGATGAACTCTCATCAGCAACTTTTAAAGATACAACGGGGCTATTATACTCCATCGCTGAAGGTCAAGGTCGTCAACGTTCAAACGTTCATGGAGAAGTTAAAACGCCTAAGAATTGGGGCACGTCTGTCATTTCAACATCAGAATACAGTATTTTTACTAATTCGGCTCAAAACGATGGATTACGTGTAAGAACCATCGAGATTAATGAACAATTTACTACAAATGCGACCAATGCTGACAATATCAAAAAAGCGGTTGCACAAAACTACGGGCATGTTTTACCGTTAGTTGCTGATTATCTTATTAAACGTGAAAATGAAGTCATTCAATGGTTTCAAGAGGAACATCATTGGTTTAAAGATAAATTGAAGGATGAAACAAATAATACTGGTATTCGTATGTTTAAGCGCTATGCGGCTATCACTACTTCGGCCAAGATTCTTAGTCATGTTTTAGCTACAGATATTGATATCGCTAAAATCAGAGACTACTTTATTGATTATCATGCTCATACAGTCTCTGAACGATCACTGGCAGATAAAGCGATCGAAGTCATTACGCAATTTGTAGCACAAAACCGTGGTAAGTTTTCTGATGACAAAGCGTTAAAGAATATGATGGAGAACTATGGACTAATTGCCTTAAAAGATGATTATATCGAAGTCAAAATCATTGCGTCTGTATTTAAAAATATGTTGGCAGAGCATCACTTCCAAGATGTTAATAATGTCGTGAATGCACTAAAGGATAAGGGATTTATCGAATCTGACCGTGATCGAATTACGAAAAAACGAACAGTCAAAGATGACAATGGCAAAAAACAGTCACTTGTCTTTTACCATTTAAAGCTAGATCCAGAATATGCGTCTATTTTTGGTCTAACTAAAGATGCTGAACCTGTTAAAACTAAAATTAATACGGATAACAAAGAGAATTTTAAGTTATGGAAAAAGCAAAATGATGAGTTAGCTGATCTTTAAATGACCACTTCTCAATACCTTTTTAATAACTTAAAGATGAAATTGTACAGGAGTAGATAAAATGGATGAATTGATTGAATTACTAGCTGATTTAATCGTTGAAGAGTTACAGAACGATAATTAATCATTGCGGTCCAACGTGTTAAAAGCACGTTGGACCTTTCATTCTAATTTACTCACAAATATATATTATCTTTTTGGAGGTGTATAACATGGAAGAAGCGATTGCTTATGTACGTCAAAGTACACTCAAACAACAAAGCTTAGCTACTCAAAAATCGCTCATTATGGATACCGCTAAGCAATATGGATGGTCTAATGTGACGTTTTATGATGATAAGAAAACAGGTCGACATACAAAACGTTCGGGCTATCAAAAAATGGTAGAAGCGATTCGTTCTGGAAAATGTAAAGTATTGTGTTGCTATCGCCTAAATCGGCTCCATCGTAATTTGAAAAATGCCATACAATTCTTTGAAATTTGTAAAACACATCATATCACGATTATCAGTGTTAACGATGGCTATTTTAACTTAGCTAAAGAGTTTGATTGTTTTCGCTTGAACATACTTATGAGTCTAGCGGAAATGGAATCAAACAATATCAGCGAACAAACAAAAAATGGGATTAGAGAAAAAGCCAAACAAGGTAAGCTAATCACAACTCATGCTCCGTTTGGCTATCGTTATAGACAAAGTCATTTTATTGTACATGAAGAAGAAGCGTATACAGTTAAAGCGGTCTATCGCTGGTACTTACAGGGTATAGGCTACAAAAAGATTTCCCAACATTTAGATAACCATCCTAAGCTTATTCCTCGTAAGCCCTATCAAGTTCGAAATATTCTCTTGAACCCTAACTATTGTGGTCGTGTCATTAATAAATATGGAACGTTTAATGATATCGTTCCATCTATTATTGATGTTGATACGTTTGAAGAAGCACAAGAGCGTCGTATTCACAAACAACACAATCGATCCAATTCTAGAAATAAGCTAAAGCGACGAATCAAATGTCCTTACTGTCAATCAACATTAACAAACTTAACGATAAAAAAAGAGAAACACTCTCTACGTTACTACGTTTGTCCTAAAAATATGAATGAAGCCTATCATACGTGTCCATTTAAAGGAATCAATGCGCAAATGATTGAAACAGAGGTCCTCAACACTTGTAAAGCATATTGTGACAATCAGTCATTTCATGACAAATTAAATGAGACAATACTAAAAGCTCTAAAACACCAACAAATGAAACACAGACAATCACATCTAACACAAGAACAACTCATCGAAAAACTGGCACAAAATCAAATTGATATCGAAACGTTTAAACGCTTATCTGCTGGCTTTGAAAGAGAAGAACGTTACTCTAATTATTCATCCAATCAAATTGCTGAAACAATCCGTCATGTAGTCAAAGATAAATTGACATTAGAAATCATAGCACCTTTGATTGATGACATTACAATAACTCAAACTAAACAGTTACAAGGAATCTACTTTAAAAATAGTCCACTCAATATCGTTGAACAATCACACTTAATAATATCTGAAAGGAATGAAGTCATATGAAACAACTCAAAAAGAAACGTATTGGATTATATGCACGTGTATCAACTGAAATGCAAACGGATGGTTACAGTATTCATGGTCAATTAAATCAACTTACAGAGTATTGTCAATTTCAAGGTTATGAAGTCGTTGATGAATATACCGATCGTGGTATATCAGGTAAAACAACGCAACGTCCTGAACTACAACGTATGTTAAAAGATGCTAAAGAAGGTAAATTAGATGGTATTATGGTATATAATACTACTCGTTTAGCTAGAAATACCTCAGATTTATTAAATATTGTCGAAGAATTGTATGAGATTAATGTTGAATTTTTTAGTCTAACTGAAAAAATAGAAATTGCGAGCTCCACAGGTAAGTTGATGCTCCAAATCTTAGCGAGCTTCGCAGAATTTGAAAGAAACGTTATTGTAGAAAACGTGTTTAATGGCCAAAGACAACGTGCTATTGAAGGTTATTACCAAGGTAATTTGCCTCTAGGCTATGATAAAGTACCTGACAGTAAAAAAGAGCTCATGATCAATCAACATGAAGCGAATATTGTTAAATATATTTTTGAGTCATACGCTAAAGGTCATGGTTATCGTAAGATTGCGAACGCATTGAATCATAAAGGTTATGTGACTAAGAAAGGGAAACCGTTTAGTATTTCGTCCATTACCTACATCATCTCTAACCCTTTTTACATTGGAAAGATACAGTTTGCGAAGTATAGACACTGGAGCGATAAGAGACGAAAAGGACTCAATGAGGAACCGATTATTGCAGACGGTAAGCATGCACCTATTATTGATAGAAACTTATGGGATAAAGTACAGTTTAAACGCCAAGAGAGTCGCAAGAAACCACAAGTCCATGGTAAAGGGACAAACCTACTGACTGGCATTGTAAAATGTCCGAAATGTGGTGCAGCAATGGCGGCAAGTAATACAACCAATACATTAAAAGATGGCACTAAGAAAAGAATCAGATATTACTCATGTAGTAATTTTAGAAACAAAGGTTCTAAAGTTTGTTCAGCCAATAGTGTTAGAGCAGATGTATTAGAAAAATATGTTATAGATCAGATATTGGAAATTATCAAAAGCAAAAAGGTATTGAAGCAATTGGTTGAAAAGGTAAATGAAAAAAGTCAAATAGACGTCTCTTCTTTAAATCATGATATTGCCTATAAACAGTCACAATGTGAAGAAATAAAGGCCAAAATGCATACATTAACGAAAACCATTGAAGACTCACCTGACTTAGACAGCGTATTGAAACCAACAATACTTAGCTACCAAGATGAATTGAATCAAATAAATAATCAAATCCATCAACTAGAACAAGATAAACAAGCGGAAGCTACACATTATGATGCTGATATGATTGCCAACATACTGCAAACAATATTCAAAGACATAGATAAATTAGAAAAATCACAGTTGAAATCACTATATCTAACAGTCATCGATCGTATTGATATCCGAAGAGATGAACAACATAAGAAGCAATTTTATGTTACGCTCAAATTGAATAATGAGATTATCAAACAACTATTTAATAACCATCCACTCGACGAAGTGCTCCTTAGCACTTCGTCTTTATTTTTGCCGCAAACATTGTATCTTACTATTTAATAAAAGAAATGAGTATAAATATTAACTAAAATAATAAATAATTAAAAATATAGTAGATACAATTATAAAAATTAGATAAAATTAATTTATTAAATTTTAAATATTACAAATAAAGGGGGAAAACGAATGAAAAAAATTATTAATGTTTTATTAATTGCGATACTTTCAGTTGTCTTCATTGGGTTAGTTTTATTTGTTCTTAATTTCGCTAAAGATATGTGGAGTGACAGTGATACTAAAATTGTTGACAAACATCAACATGAAACATCTAAAAATAAAAATAACAAACCTTCAAATAATCCTTCACAAAATAATAGCAATGAACAAAGCATCACTACTAGTATTGAAGAGCAAGATAATAACACTACTTCTACTAATAACAATGAAAATCTGTCAATTGAAACAAATACCTCTCAACAACAAGCTAGTACAAATAATCAACAAAATAGCACTACAAATGAAAATTCTGAAACTGCTTCTAATGTAGACGATATGTCAAACAAAGAATTGATGGATTACTATACTCAAAATATGAATGAAGATGATAAAAAAGTCGTCGAAGGAAGATTTGAATATCAAAAAGGTAATGAATACTCAGACTATATTAGAGAGCAATTAAAAAGTAATCCAGATGCTATCAATGCAACCAAATAAACAAGGAGTAAATCATGAAAAAAATTATTAATATTCTTTTAATTGCAATATTATCAGTGGTATTAATCGGGTTAGTACTATTTGGTGTTAGTTTTGCTAAAGATGCTTTTAACCACAATGAAAATCAAGAAAACAAAAAAACTACTCATCAAAGTACAAAAAAAGACAGTAAAACCGATAAAGATAAAATTAGTAACTCACAAGAAAAGAGCAATAATGAAAATAACGTTTCTTCTAACGATGAATCTGCAAATAATAACGAAAATCAAGAAGAAAATTCTCAAAATAATAGTACACAAACTCAAAACAATACTACTAATGAACAGAACTCTACTCAAAATAATAATACTAGTGAAAATAACATTACTCAGCAAACAGAAAATCAAGAGGAACCACCAGGAAAAAATAATTTTAATCAAGATGCTGTAAATAAATCTCTTGATGAAGCAGCGCAAAATCCAAATCAATTTGATGAAGATGGAGACGGCAAAATTGAAGATAGTGAACGAACAACAACTACAGATTTATTAGAATCTCAAGGAAGATTGAAAATATATAGTGATGATGAAAGTGAGAAAGAACAATGAAAACTGCAATAAAGATATTAAGTGTATTGATTGTCTTAGCAATATTAGCTATTGCTGGTCTTTTTGGATATAGCAAAGTCAAAGAAATCGACGATTTAAAAAAACAACTTAATCAAAAACAAACAGAAAATACACATAAAGATACCACTTCAAATCAACAAATAAATCAATCTAATGGAAATACTATAGAAACTTCTACGGACGAAAATAATAATGATGTAGCAAGTAATGAAGCACATAACAATACGTCTAATACTAAAGTGAATCGCAATAATGTATTTGACTATGTCATAAAAGGAATTAATGACAGTGGCGGTGACGCTTCATTAATAAGGTTTCAGGAGCCAACTTATGATGCTAGTAGTGATACTTGGTCTATCGTTGCCAATAACAAATCTGGGGCTGGCGCAACCTATAAAATAAATGTAACTAGTACTGGACATGTAACAATGTATGAAGGTATAGATGATGATGTAGTAATCGATGAGGATGTTTCTTTAAATTAATTATTTACTCACTCTATTATTTATTTATCAAAATCATAAGGAGAAAAATGAATGAAAAAAATTATTAATATTCTATTAATTGCAATACTATCAATCATATTTATTGGTTTAGCACTATTTGTAGTAAATTTTGCTAAAGATACGTTCATCAATGACAACACAAAAGCTGATACTGTAAGTAAAAAATCGAGTAAAGATAAAAAAGAAAAACAAAGTTCTGAACCAAATACAGAAGAAGTACAAACGTCTCAAGAAAATTCAAGTAACACTACTATAGAAAATAGTACAAGCGAACAAATATCTAATAACAATAATAATTCTGAATACCCTTCGAGCAAACAAGCAAATACAGAAAATGTACGAACTAATGAGTTTGGTCAAGTAATACATAAAACCAAGCGATATGGTATAGATTATATTGATGAATTTTCTTCTCCTGCTGAGGAAAGAGAGTATGAAGATCAAGTTATGTCACAAAGTGGAGGAGGCCCTACAGAACCAAAAGATAAAGTTGACGATGACGGAATGAGCCAAGATGAATTAGATAGTCTATCAGAAGATGAACAAGCAGGCATAGGATATAATCCAAATAATCCACGCGGTGACGTAGGTAGCCCTAGACCTATATATTCTGATGATGATACCGAAAATTCTAGTGAAGATGAATAATATTTTTTATTAATAATACAAATTGTAATACTAACGAAGTGCCTTGTAGCACTTCGTTTTTTCTTTCTTTAAAGTTTCTAACTAAGTTTAAGAATTCTCTTTATCAATTTCAATAACACTTATCTAATGAAACAGTCATTGCCGTCATTTTTTTCATGACTACACAATGCTTATATTGAAATTGCTAAAGAACATCCCACGATGATTTTTTACCGGGAAAGGAATGGGATTTGCAGATTCGAAGAAGCAGAAGGATTGTGCAAGCACAATCCCAAAATCCCGTTATTTTTTATAAATAAATAATATATATAAGGAAGCAGAGAGATACACAATCATTAATACTTATAAATAATGAGTTGATTGTTCGTCAAAATAGGCGGAATTTCGGGATTTCCTTGTTATACCAACGTTTATCACGGGTTTTTGTATGGAATTTTCTCTTATTCCCACCGGGATTCGTAATAAATGACAAATCAAATATATATTATCTCAATGATGTATATCAACTACATCACTATCACACTATCTAGGAGGCAATGATATGAAAATAACCACTCAAGAACTCAAACACTATATAACTCGTCTATTCCAACTATCTAACAATGAAACATGGGAATGTGAAGCGTTAGAAGACGCAGCAGAAAATATACTTCCTACTCGCTTTGTAGACCATACCCCACTTGCGCATCTTACACTTGAAACTTATACCTACTATAACGATGAACTACATGAGCTAAGTATCTATCCATTTCTTATGTACGCCAATAACCAGCTCATCAGCATTGGTTATCTAGATCATTTTGATATGGACTTTCTGTACCTTACAGATACTAAAAATACGATTATCGATGAACGTCATTTACTAAGAGAAGGAGGGAATGACCATGAATAATTGGATCAAAGTGGCACAAATATCTGTTACGATTATTAGCCAAGCAATTATCATCATGAAAGAAATTCAAGACGAGGTAAAATAACATGAAAATCAATCGCTACATTACAAGAGGCATTAATGAACACCTATCTTTAGACCTTCAAATCTTACTTTGGAATATGGTAAAAGAAAGAGATAATCAACCTCATACAGATTACCTACACATTTTTAGACTACAAGAAGATGAGAATATATTGTCAATCACACATGAACAAGAACAACCCGCGTACAAATTGGAATATCACTATACAAACTATGTAAAAAATCAAAATGCATTACCTAAGAAAGTCTATGTCATCCGAGAAGATGATGTAGACGCTTTTTATTATGTGATGCTTTTGCCCGAAGAATACTAAAAGGAGTGATTATATATATGAATACAATTAAAAATACGATATACACAGAAGCTATATTTAGCAAGGATGAAAAACAC
>NZ_KV826351.1:0-284 GCF_001835895.1 Staphylococcus sp. HMSC034C12
AATCATGCGGAGGTGTTTTTTCTATGAAAAGAGTATCTTATTCAGTAGAAACAAAGTATAAAGCAGTTGAAATGAAAATAGCTGGTTTTTCGACAAAAGAAATTATGAAAGAATTAAATATTAAAAATAGAACACAAGTGGAAACTTGGTGGCGATGGTATCGAAATGAGGAAAGTTATAGATTTTCACAACACGTTGGGAAACAATATACCTACGGTAAAGGATTAGAAGAATTGTCAGAAATAGAACGATTAAAATTAGAAAATAAGAGAAAAGATATAGAA